>NZ_NXBA01000016.1:0-129541 GCF_002383835.1 Campylobacter sp. 107 | reverse complement strand
AAAAGATTTAGTTAAACGTTTTCCAGAATTTGCAGATTTACCAAAAATTTATGGGGGGGGGTCTTATGGAGGATACCTATCTTTACTCATAGCAAAGATAGCTCCTTGGTATGTGGATGGCGTGATTGATAATTCGGGTTCGGCTTTGCCACCTTTAAATTATATTTTAGGAAGAGAAATGGAGAGCGGTTGTGATTATGTTTTAAATAGTTCGCATATTTTAATACAATGTTTTGTAAAAACCCACTGGACACGTAAAGAAAATTCACCTTATTTTTTTAATAATGAAAATTATTTTATTAGAACATTGTTAAATAAAGATCATTTGATTTTACAAAGTCAAAAAAATAAAAATATCATTTATGTGAGTTATCATAGCAAAGAAGATCCTTTAACTCCAGCAAATTTTAAAGAACAAACCATGCAAATATTAAAAATTTTAGGATATGATGTAAGCTTAAATTTGATAGATGAAAATAAAATTGATGGAAAATTTATTAAAAATTTAGATCATGGTTGTGGTATACCTGATAAAGCCTTATTTAGAAAAGAACTTCCTTTAATGCTTGAAAAATTGCAAGGAAGAAAATCTTTAATGCAAGAAAATTCCATCTCTTATCCTTGTGGAAATAAAGTATTTACTTTTAAAGATGTAGAAAATCAGTTAAAATTGATTATTAATTAAAAAGGAAAAATATATGCTCATA
Source organism: Campylobacter sp. 107 (assembly GCF_002383835.1). Classification (NCBI taxonomy): domain Bacteria; kingdom Pseudomonadati; phylum Campylobacterota; class Epsilonproteobacteria; order Campylobacterales; family Campylobacteraceae; genus Campylobacter; species Campylobacter sp. 107. The sequence continues at coordinate 128,834 of NZ_NXBA01000016.1, read as the reverse complement.
AACCAAACCTTTGAAATTGATTCTTGTGATGATGTAGAACTAGGCATTAAAAGAACCAGTAAACTTGAATACCGCATCAGTTATGATGATGAAAAAGATATTAAAGCTATAGTTTTTGTAATATCTGGAATGGGTGCCAATAAAAATATTTCTTTTTTAGACTTTGATAGAGAATATATTGCTAAAAAATTTGATGTTGTAGCGGTGAGTGTTTTTTATCATTGTTTTTCTATGCGTTTTTCAGAAGATATAAAATATAGTGCAATAAAAGTTTTTACATTAGAGGATCTTGAAAAGCTAGAAGAAGCTTTATCTAAGGTAGGTATAAATTCTAGTAGCTTAACTACTGAAAATAGTCTTGAATATGCTACTTTATTAGAACAAAGAATTACGCAGTTAAAAGAGAATGGGCAAATACCTTTAGATTATCGTGCTACTATTAGTTCAACTTTTATTCCGCCTAATGAAGAATATCAAAACTATGCTTTAATGCCTGCTATCGATCATATCAATGCTTTAAAAGATTTAGTTAAACGTTTTCCAGAATTTGCAGATTTACCAAAAATTTATGGGGGGGGGTCATACGGAGGTGTGATAGGTTTAATGTGTGCGAAAATAGCTCCTTGGTACGTAGATGGTGTAATCGATAATTCTTTAGCTGTTCTTCCTCCTTTAAAGCGTTTAGTAGGAAGAGAGATTGGCGAGTGTGAATATGTAGAAGGTAGTAAAAATTTGATTATAGAATTTTTTCTAAAGAGTTATTGGACGCGTAAAGATATAACTTCTCCTTATTATCTTCATAATGAAAATTATATTATTCGTAGTTTTTTAAATAAAGATCATTTGATTTTACAACATGATATTAATCCTAATATTATTTATATCTCTTATCATAGTAGACATGATACTTTTACACCTGCGGATTATAAAATACAGCTTCATGAATTTTATAAATTTTTAAAACTTGACGCCACTTTACATTTAATAAAAGACGAAAGTGAGATTGATGGCAGATTTATAAAAGATTTAAATCATGGTATGAGGATTACTGATAAAGCCTTATTTAGAAAAGAACTTCCTTTAATGCTTGAAAAATTACAAAAAAGAAAATGTTTAATGCAAGAAAATTCCATCTCTTATCCTTGTGGGAATAAAGTGTTTATATTTAAAGATGTGGGAGATAAATTTGAATTAGAGATAAAAGATTAAAACCTTAAAGGTTTTAATCAAGCTTTGCTAAATCGATTAAATCACTCACTTTTTGACAATTTTTCAAGTCCTCGGCTGTGATTTTTAAAGCAAAAAGATTTTTATAAAGCACCATCACAGATACAAAAGCCAAACTATCCCACTCGTCTATATCATCAAGTAGCATATCTTCATTTAAGTCTTCATCTCTATGCATAGCTTCTTTAAGCTCTTCTAAAAATTCAGTTTTTGTCATTATTTCTCCTTTGTGTAAATTAAAATATCTTTTGTGTATAAATCCTTGAAATTTAGCACCGCACTTCCCCAGCTAAGCCCTGCGCCAAAAGCACTTAAACTCGCTTTAAATTCTTTTGGAGTATCTAGTTCGCAAAGTAGAGCAGGTAGTGAACAAGCGCTTAAATTAGCGTATTTTTCCATGATGAAATTAGGAACTTTATCATCATTAAGTTTTAATTCTTCTTTAATACAATCAATCAAATACGCATTAGATTGATGAAAAAGATGAAAAGCAATGTCTTTTTCTTCTACCTTGGAAAATTCTAAAATTTCTTTAAAGCTTTTAGGTTCGCATTCTAAAGCCATATTAAAAATATTTGCTCCGTCCATGTAAAGATTTTCTAATTGTCTAAACTCCTCAGTTTGCATGAGCGAATCATCGTTAAAAATATCTGCTTTAGGTATTCTCATTGCACCTTTTGGAATGATGAGTTTATCAAAATGTCTTCCATCGCTTCCAAGTTCAAAAAAGGCTTCATTACAATCATCCGTTTTTTCAATCAAAGTTGCACTTACTCCATCGCCAAAAATTGGGGCTAAATTCATATTTTTAGGATGGATGAATTTGCTTAAAGTATCCCCACAAACGAGCAAAATTTTACCTAAGCCACTTTGTATTAAAGAATGAGCGACAAATAAGCCATATAAATACCCTGCACAAGCTTGCCCTAAATCAAAAGCTATGGTTTTAGAGCTTAAATTTAAAAACTGATGTAAATAACAAGCCGTAGAAGGCATGAAAAAATCAGGACTTTGAGTTACTACGATGAGTGCGTCAAGGCTATTTTTATCTATATTTAAACCTTGTAAAAGTGTATTGGCTGCGTGTTTGCCAAGATCGCTTACACAAGTGTTTTCATCACAAATATAACGCGTGTTTAAGCCTATGACTTTTTTCATTCTTTTAAGGGTTTTAATATCATTTGAAAAAACGCTTTCTAACTCATCATCAATGCAAATTTTATGTTCAGGTACGCTTACGCAAATACCTGAAATTTTAGCTTTATCAAATCTAGTTTTCATGGATTATAAGTCCTTTAAAATTTAAATTTTGAAATGAAACAAGGGCTGAGTTTTTTTCAATTTCTTTAGAAATTTGTTCTAAAAAGCTCAAAAATGGCATATTTCTTTCGCCTTTTTGATAGTAAAGCCTTGCATTATTGTTTTTAAGATCAAAGAAATGTAAAGCTAGTTCAAAGGCTTTAAAAAACATTCTAGTTTCAAGTTTTCTACCTAAAGCCCTACAAGAAACGCAAAGATCATCGATAAATAAATTTCCTTCTTTACAAGAAAAAACAAAAATAGCGATAATCCCACTATCGCTTAATTTATCACTCATACTCACACTTACAATGAGTTCTTTTTGCATGTGTTGTGCGACTTTTTCTTGATTTAAGCGTGTGTAATTAGCGATAAATTGATTGGTTTTGCCTAAAAGTTCGCTAATGCGAGGGATATTTTGCAGATCATTTTTGCTAAAATTTAAGCTGATTTCAAGATTTTGAAAATATTCTTCATCGCTTAAGTTTTTAAGCTCTTCTCTTAAAGCATTGGCTGCTATATCTTTGGCACGAATTTGATCTTCTTTGGTATTTGAAAGTTTTAAAAGATTAGGAAAAAGTTTGATTTTATAAAGTATATTTTCATCGCATAAAAGTGTTTTAACGCCTGTAAATTTGGTATTTTCAAGCTCGGCGATATTATCATCTATAAAAAGCATAGCGTTAGTATTTATATTAAATTTTTTAGCAATTTTTAAGATATTTTCACCTTTTGGCTCCCAATTGATCATTCTAGCATCAAAATCATCCCATTGTAAGATGAAATCTTTCCTTATTTCAAAAAGTTTTTTTGCGTCTTTTTCTTCATTTTTTGAAGCTAGGGCAAGTAAAAACCCTTGTTTTTTAAAAGTTTTAATTTTTTCTTGTAAGGTTTTGTGCAAAGGACTTAAATTAAGATTATCTATACCCTCTTCACCTAAAATTCCTTGATACAAGGTATTATCAAGATCAAGTACAAGAGCTTTAAGAGCGGGTTTTACGAGTGCAGGGATGAGACTGAGTCCTAAAATTTGTGCTAAAAAAATCAAGGCTTTATTATTAAGCTTAGAGCCTGTAAGTTCTTCTTTAGCTAGGTCTAAAATATCTTCTTCATCAAAATACTCTTTTATAAGTTTTTCTATGTTAAAAATTTCACAATTTAAAATTTTTTTATCTGTTTTAAATTCTCCTAAACTAAGAACTAAAATAGGGTTTTGTGAAATTTTTCTTAGTTCTAAAAGTCTTTCTTCTATAAAATTTTGCACATTATTTTTATAGCGGGTTAAATCTAGCCATAAAAGTTCTAAACTAGCTTCTTTAAAGTTATCAAAACTCAAGCTATCATCATAAGAGCTGAAATTAAACTCAGCTCGTAAATTAGCAAAATGTAAAAAAGGAGCAATGATACTTTGCACTCCTTCAAAAGCATGATTTCTATGGACATTAATAAGAAGATCTTGACTTTTGCTAAAGTCTAATTCTTTGGCGAATTTTATAAGCTCATTGCGTTTTAAATGGGGTGAAAAAAGATTCATTTTAGCTCCACAAGTTCGATTAAAAGCCTATTTGGCATCATGATAAAACAAAGTTTAGCAAAATAGCTTGCTTGTATAATAGGAACAATGCAAATGCCTCCTTGTTGTTCCAAAAGAATTAAATCTTGGGCGATGTTTTTACTTTCATAGGCTAAATGATACATTTTGGTATTATTTTTTAAATAGCTATCTAGTGGGCCTTTATCGTTTAAATTTTGCAAAAGTTCAAATCTATACTGTGGAAATGCTTCATTACAAGGAATGATAAATTCACCTCTTACCCCTTGTTTTTCATCTACAAATTCTGATTCTTTATAAAAACCTAGTTTAAAAAAACATTCCTTTTCTTTTTCTAAATTTTTACAAGCCACACCTATATGATGAATGGGTAAATTGAGTGTTGTATTAAGCATTTAAAACTACTGCCATAGTGATAGCATTTTTAAATTTCAATGCTTTTTCTAAACTATAATCATTTGCCATAAAACATTCATAAGTCTTAAGCTTTAAGCCTGATTTTTCTATCAAATCTTTAACTTCATCAGGATGGGAAAATAAATAAATATGATCAATAGCAGGAGCATTGATAGGAATAGTTGCAAAAATTTCCCCTCCATCGCTAAGAAGCTCTTTAGATCTTTTAAGGAATTCAAGAGGTTTTTCTACGTGTTCTAGCACTTCTCCAATCACTATCAAATCAGCTTTTTTATCAAAATCATAAGTAAAAAAATCTTGACATAAAAAATCACATTTTGTAATCAATCCCCCTACTTGTTGTTTTACCATTTTTTGAGTAAGTTCGCAACTTGTTGGAGAGATATCAAGTCCATAAAATGCGGAAAATTTACCACTTTTAACTGCTCTTGCAAAATATTCTCCATGGCCAGGGCCTATTTCAAAATAAGTTGTTTTTGGAGTAAAATTTTTTAAATATTGTGAAAAATACTTTCTCACTTTAATATGAGCTATCCAAACAAAAGAAGAAAGAGCTAAGCCTATCATGTATTGTTTCATATAGCTTTCATTAAAATAAACTTTATCCTTAACTTCATCAAAGCTAGAATAACGATAAGCCCCATTTTCTATGAAAAATTTTGTTTCTTCTAAAGTATCGTTAAGGATCAATAAATAACAATCGCATTGTTCTTTTATACTGATACCATCTTGAATATAATAAGAAATTAATTTATCAAATTCTTCTTCGTCTTCTTGTGAAAATTCAATTTTTTTAAGATATTTAGAATGGATAGGATTTTTTTGAGCGATGGCTTGAAATAATTTTTCAATATTTTCTTTCATTTTTCTGCCTTTAGGGTTTGAATTTTTTCTAGTAAAGCGCTTTGAGATTTTAAGAGACCTAAATCTTCTTTGTTAAATTTGATTTCAAATTCTTCTTCTAAACTCATGATGATATCAATATGAGCTAAAGAAGTCCAGTTCTTGCAGTTTTCCATGCTTAAATTTGTATTTTCATCTACTTTGGTTTCAAGTATATTTTCTAAAATTTCATAAAATTGTTTTTCCATTGTATACCACTTTCTTGAGAATGTTGAAAATTAATATATTGTATCATAATTTTCTATTAGAATTGTTTGGTTTATATCTAATTTTTTCCATAAAATTTCTATATATTCTTTAGCGTTGTAAATATTTATATGATCTCCTGCAAAATTGTTTTTTTTAAAATTTTTAGTATTATTAACAATATTGATAATGTTAATTAAATTGGGCTCAGAAGATATGTCAAGTTTTCTAACATAATAACTAATGGTTTTATTGTATGATATATTGTTTTCATCAATTAAAATTCCAGAGAAAATTTTATGATATCTGTAAAATACATTAAATTGTTCTTCTGCATAATGTGTTAGTGTATGTCCTTGGCCTCCAAATGTCATATATTTTCCATTCTCTTTGGCTAAAACTTCATAAACACAATTTTCCCCAAAACAACTTGTTGTATCTTTTAAAAATAATTCTTCTTTTGCTCCTTTTATAGCAAAAGAAAATATAGGATCGTTTGTGCGTTTTACTCCTGTTTGTTTGCGAAAATATTCATTTAATGCTCCCATTTTTGTTTTGGAATTTATTTTGTCATAAACTTCATTTTTGCAAAAACTATAAGTAAAGGTTGGCATGATCAAAGTGCCTTCTTTGCCTATAACTTCAAAAAAGCAATTGAGTATAGTCTGTAAAAATTCATTTCTAGAAAGCAAAGGCACGCCAAAGTTAAAAAGTTCTGTATGTACGCATAAAATATCACCCCTTTTTATACCTAGTTGATAAAAAGCATCTATTAAATCTTTATCGGAGTATTTTTTGTCATTGTGTTCTAAAAAATATTTCATTTTACTAGTCCATAAAATTTTATTTTTTCCAAAAGTTCTTTAAATTCATAAGCTTGCATATTTAAGATATTGGCTATATCGATGATATCATTCTCTCCATCGCAGTAAGCTAGAAAATTACAAGCCAAAGGAATGTCATTAGCAGTGCTAAGGGTATGATATAGTCCTCTTTTGCCAAGATTGGGTTCGCATACTATGGTGTTTTTATATACGGCGTTGATTTCTAGATTTAAAATCATTTCTTGCATGCTTTGAAGTCCACCCATTAAACCTTTTTCAGAGATAAAATCGAGATCATCTTTACTAGTGTGGTATTGTTCGTATTCTAGGTATCTTGTGCGACATACTCCTACAATGCCAAGATTTACAAGCGGAGCATTGTATTGTCTTTCATCGCTTCCACGATCTAAAAAACTAAAAGCTTTGAAATTTTCTTTATTTTTAAGCGTATGCAAGGCAACTTTATCGCTTAGAGTGTTTTCTTTGGGTGTGTGTATGAGTGAGTAAGCATGATCATCACCTAAGCAAGAAAGCACAAAGCCTGCTTTAACATGTTTTTTTAAATGCTCTAAATGTTTGCTAAGATAGACTATAGAGCCTATGGTTTCAGGAATGATGACAAAGCGGTAATTATACTTTCTTTCTTTTAAACTCAAAAGCCATTTTGCCAGAAAAATAGCCACCACAGGACCACTAAGCTCATTATTTGCCATGGAAGGATGACAAAGATAGGTTGAAATTAAAATTTCATCTTTTGAATTTTGCGTACTAGATAGGATAAAATCAGCATAATCCAAAACCCCATTTTCATCATGTTTCGCATTGATATAGACTTTGTATTTGCCTTTTTTGAGTTTTTTTCTTTCATTATGCGTGAGACAAAATCCCCAACGCCTTTTGTAATAACTCGTTACATAAGGAATAGCATCGGGCATTTCTTCTATGGAGTAAAGATGATTTTGAAGTTCTTCAAGTTCGATTTCTTTATCGATAGCTTCGCTATAATTTAGAAGGTGTAAATTATGCTTTTTAAAATCACAAATTTTTTCTCCTTCTGGAGTGATGATATAGGCTTCTTTAGCGTTCCATTCATCAGGGACTATCCAGTCAAAAACCTTTGTGCCACTTTTGATAGAGTGAAATTTGAGTATACCCCCCCCCAGAGTTTTATTTAAAATTTCTAAGCTAGCTCTAAAACCTTGCCCTGTGATACTCCTAGGGATAGGAAAAAGTTCACAAGCTAGTTCATACATAGCCTTTCCAGTTTGGTTAAAATCTTGACTTCTAAAGTCTAGCTTATCCACAATATCCCTTTTTAACTTTTTCAAGAATGCTAAATAAAGTATCTTTTACAAATTTTGCATCTTTTAGATTCATTTCTTGATGACAAGGTATGCTAAGCTCGGCTTTGTAAAAATTATCCGCATTTTGGAGTCTGATTTCTCCTAAGAGTTTTTTATAAAAACTAAACTCATAAGTTGGTTTATAATGTACCTGTACGCCAATTCCTGCATGAAGTAAGCTTTCAAAAAGTTCTTCTTTTTGACAATAAAATTCAGGAAAAAGCAAGATAGGGTATAAATGTCTTGAGCTTTTTTTATAATTTTTGATTTTTATCGTGGAAAAATAAGGATTTTTTTCAAATTCTTTATCATAAAAACTTGCAATTTCTTCTCTTTTTTCAAGATTGTGATCGAGTTTTTTAAGCTGGTTTATCCCTAAAGCACAAGCAACATCGCTTAAGCGGTAATTATAGCCAAGTTCTATCATATCGCTATCCCAAAGCCTTTTTTTAATGATACCATGGCTTCTTAAAAGCTTGATTTTGGTGATAAGCTCTTCATTATCACTCACCACAGCCCCGCCTTCAAAAGTAGTGATGGGTTTAACAGGATGAAAAGAAAAGATAGAAAGATCGGCTTTTTTTCCTACTTTTTCACTTTTATATAAGGCACCTAAAGCATGGCTTGCATCATCGATTAAAGGGATATTGTATTTTTTAGCAAGGCTTGAAATTTCATCTATTTCAACGCTATTTCCCCCAAAATCCACCACGCTAATAGCTCCTATATTTTTACTATCTTTTAAAAGTCTTGCTTCTAGTTTTTTTTCGTCAATATTGCCATCGTTTTTAATGTCGATAAACTCTACCTTAGCTCCAGCTATTAAGGCCGCATTAGCCGTAGCAGCGAAGGTTAAAGGAGTGGTTAAAACGATTTTTTCTTTGACGCCTAATGCTGTATAGGCAAGATGAAGGGCTGAAGTGGCTGAGTTTAATACACAAGCGTGTTTTACGTCCACATATTCACAAAGAGCTTCTTCAAATTCATCTACCTTTTTACCCCCTGTTAAAATTTCATCTTTTAAAGCTTTTGTAAGCGCATCTATATCGCTTTGATCGATGTTTTGATGAGAATAAGTAAGCATTTTAAAAACCTTCGGTGTGATTGATGATTTCTAAAAGTTCTTTTTCGCTTGCCCATAAAGGATTATTATCCGAACTATAAGAAAAACCATCTTTTACCTTTTGTCCTTTTTCGCCTAGGGCATTGATACTAAAGTCATTATCTTTATCTACAAGTTTAATGCTAGGGCTTATGGCATAGTAGTTTTCAAATTCATAGGTTAAATGACTATCATCGCTTGAAATCATGATTTCATGTAGTTTTTCTCCTGCTCTGATACCTATGATTTTATGATTTAAATGAGGAGCTAAAGCATGGGCTAGATCGGTGATTTTCATCGAAGGAATTTTAGGGATGAAAATTTCTCCTCCGTGCATTCTTTCAAAATTGCTCAGTACAAATTTCACTCCATCTTCAAGGCTGATCCAAAAACGAGTCATTCTTGTATCGGTGATAGGAAGTTCTTTAGCTCCTTCGCTGATGAGTTTTTTAAAGAAAGGTACTACCGATCCTCTTGAACCTACAACATTGCCATATCTTGTAACACCAAAGCGTGTTTGTTTGTTACCTGCTATATTGTTTGCAGCGACAAAAAGCTTGTCGCTTGCAAGTTTGGTTGCACCGTATAAATTTACAGGATTGCAAGCCTTGTCTGTACTAAGAGCAATACATTTTTTAACCCCATTTTCAAAGCAAGCATCGATGACATTTTGCGCACCGTGTATGTTTGTTTTTATACATTCCATAGGGTTATATTCAGCAATAGGCACATGCTTCATTGCAGCAGCATGTATAACAAAATCCACATCACGCATAGCAGTACTTAAACGCTCTTTATCTCTTACATCTCCTATAAAATAACGCATACAAGGAGCATTAAAAACGCTTGCCATTTCAAATTGTTTGAGCTCATCGCGAGAATAAATGATAATCTTATTAGGTTTATAGTTTTCTAGCAAAACCTTAGTATAAGTTTTTCCAAAAGAGCCTGTTCCGCCCGTGATTAAGATATTTTTTTTGTTAAACATTTTGCCTTCCTTTACTTAAGTTTTTTTAAATTAAAGCAATAAGTGTTCCTATTTTAAAATTCTTGGCAAGGTAATGCCAGTTTGGGCTTGATACTTGCCTTTTTTATCTTTATAAGTGGTGTCACATTTTTCATCGCCTTGCAAAAACAACACTTGCGCTATACCTTCATTGGCATAAATTTTTGCAGGTAAAGGCGTAGTATTTGAAATTTCTATAGTGATATGTCCTTCAAAACCTGGTTCAAAAGGGGTAACATTGACGATGATGCCACATCTTGCATAAGTGCTTTTGCCAAGACAAATAGCTAAGACATTATCAGGCATTTTAAAATATTCTATAGTTCTAGCTAGGGCAAAAGAATTTGCAGGAACTATACATACATCGCCTTCAAAATCTACTACATTTTCTTCTACGAAATTTTTTGGATCCACTACAGTTGAATTAACATTGGTAAAAATTTTAAACTCACGCCCTACACGTATATCATAGCCATAGCTTGAAAGTCCATAGCTTACCACACCTTTTCCTATATTTGCTTCGCAAAATGGTTCGATCATCTTGTGTTCTAATGCCATTTTTCTTATCCAATTATCCGCTTTTAAGCCCATTTTTAACCTTTTTAATATTTGTAATTGTTTGTAAGGATTATAACCTAAAAAATCTATATTTTTTATGATTTTTTTCTTTTTTAAAGTTAAATTTCAAGTTTTTTTATATAATACAAGGTTAAGTTCTTAAATTTTGTAGGAGAATTTTATGACAAAAGAAGAAATTAAAGAGTTAGTAAACCTTTTTGCTGAAGCAAATATTAGTAAAATTAAGATCAAAGAACAAGATGGTTTTGAAATAGAACTTGAAAGAGATATGTGCTGCGATGTTCCAGCCCCTGTTTGTCCTCCAGTTCCAGCTCCACAACCTATCAATGTAAGCGTTGTAAACGAAGCTCAACCTAGTCAAAGTGTAAAATCAAACAAACCAAGTATAAATAGCCCTATGGTAGGAACTTTCTATCAAGCTCCAAGTCCAGGTGCAGCACCTTTTGTAAAAGTAGGTAGTACGGTTAAAAAAGGCGATACTATAGCTATTATCGAAGCGATGAAAATCATGAATGAAATTGAAGCAGAATTTGATTGTAGGATCGCTGAAATTTTAGTTGCTGATGGTCAGCCTGTAGAATTTGGAATGCCTTTATTTGCGGTGGAGAAATTATAAAATGGAAATTAAAAGCATATTAATTGCTAATCGTGGAGAAATAGCACTGCGTGCTTTAAGAACGATTAAAGAAATGGGTAAAAAAGCAATTTGTGTGTACTCTGAAGCAGATAAAGATGCTTTGTATTTAAAATACGCTGATGCAAGCATTTGTATAGGCAAAGCAAGAAGTTCTGAAAGCTATTTAAATATCCCAGCTATTATTACAGCAGCTGAAATTGCTGAAGCAGATGCGATTTTTCCAGGATACGGATTTTTAAGTGAAAATCAAAATTTTGTTGAAATTTGTGCTAAACATAACATCAAATTTATAGGTCCTTCTGTGGAAGCTATGAATTTAATGAGTGATAAATCAAAAGCAAAACAAGTCATGCAAAGAGCAGGCGTACCTGTGATCCCAGGAAGCGATGGGGCTTTGGCAGGAGCTGAAGCAGCTAAAAAACTTGCCAAAGAAATAGGTTATCCTGTGATTTTAAAAGCAGCTGCAGGTGGCGGTGGTCGTGGTATGCGTGTGGTTGAAAATGAAAAAGATCTTGAAAAAGCGTATTGGTCGGCTGAAAGCGAGGCTATGACAGCATTTGGCGATGGAACTATGTATATGGAAAAATACATACAAAATCCACGCCATATAGAAGTGCAGGTTATAGGAGATAGTTTTGGCAATGTGATTCATGTGGGCGAAAGAGATTGTTCTATGCAAAGACGCCATCAAAAACTTATAGAAGAATCCCCTGCGATTTTGCTTGATGAAAAAACACGCACTAGACTTCATGAAACTGCTATTAAGGCAGCTAAAGCTATAGGATATGAAGGTGCGGGAACTTTTGAGTTTTTGGTAGATAAAAATTTGGATTTTTATTTTATAGAAATGAATACGCGTTTGCAAGTTGAACACTGTGTAAGTGAAATGGTAAGTGGGATTGATATCATAGAACAAATGATTAAAGTAGCAGAAGGTTATGCTTTACCATCTCAAGAAAGTATTAAATTAAATGGGCATTCTATAGAATGTAGAATCACAGCCGAAGATTCCAAAACTTTCTTGCCAAGTCCAGGTAAGATTACTAAATATATTCCACCCGCAGGACGCAATGTCAGAATGGAAAGTCATTGTTATCAAGACTATAGCGTGCCTCCTTATTATGATTCTATGATAGGCAAACTTGTAGTTTGGGCAGAAGATCGTAATAAAGCTATTGCAAAAATGAAAGTAGCTTTAGATGAGTTGCTTATAAGTGGGATAAAAACAACCAAAGATTTTCATCTTTCTATGATGGAAAATCCTGATTTTATTAATAATAACTACGATACAAATTATCTTGCAAGACATTAAAATTTCCCTAATTAAAGGGAAATTTTAATTGTAATTTTTATCTTAAATATTCTATATTGATTTTAGAGCGGAGTTTATCAAAATAATCCTGTATGAAATTTTGTCTTTGTTCGCTTACATAAGCGTTTAAAACTTCATTTTTAACTTGTTCATATTCAGGAGTTTGTGCCCCATCTTTGCTTTTAACTTCATAGAGTTCATAGCCATTTTTTCCATTTAAAACAGGGGAAAAGCCTCCAACAGGAATTTGTGATAAAAGCCCTAAAAGTCTTGGATCGGCATTGCTTGTGTTTAAAGATGCATTTTGTGGTTTAAGGATTGTTTTTTTTGTATTTTTGATATTTTCTAAAGTTTGAGGATTGTTTGATAAATAAATATTTGCATTAATTTGTGTATAAAAAGTGAATTTATCTTTATTTTGTTCGAAAAATTTTTTTGCTCCATCATCACTAAAATCAGTTTTTGCCATACTTGCGATTTTTTCATAAAGTTTTCTTTTTTCTAAATCTTTTTTAAAATTTACACGAAATTGTTCATAGCTTTGATTTTTGGATTTTAAATTTGTTTTGAAAGCATTTAAAGTGATTTTGTTTTGAGCAAGCATTTTATTTATAGCATCATCAAGCTCTAGATCATTGACTACAATACCCAGTTGTTTCATTTGTGAAATTTCCATTTTTTCATTGATGAGTATGCCTAAAGCTTTATTTCTATCAATTTTAAGTGCTTTTATAGTTTGATCTATATCATAAGTTGTGATAGGCTCTTTATCTACAACTACAGCTATAGCATTAATGGTATTTGCACTAGCTAAACTTGCAAAAAATGCAAAACTTAATAAAATTTTTTTCATTTCAAACCTTTATTTAAGTATAAATATCGCATTATATCAATAAAAATTTAAGAAAAGGCAAAAAATGCACGAAAAACTTACAACGCGTTTTGCTCCAAGCCCAACAGGGTATTTGCACATAGGCGGACTTAGAACAGCTCTTTATAATTATTTATATGCTAGAAAAAATGGTGGAAATTTTTTACTTCGTATTGAAGATACGGATTTAAAAAGAAATTCCAAAGAAGCTACTAAAGCAATTATCGAAGCTTTTAAATGGTGCGGTTTAGAACATGATGGAGAAGTAACTTACCAATCAGAGCGTTTTGATCTTTATAAAGAATATGTTAAAAAGCTTTTAGATGAAGGTAAAGCGTATTATTGTTATATGGGTAAAGAAGAATTAGAAGAATTGCGCGCCAAGCAAGAAGCTGCCAAAGAGCGCCCAAGATATGATGGAAGATATAGAGAATTTACAGGCACGCCACCTCAGGGTATAGAGCCTGTTGTGCGTATTAAAGCACCTCAAAGCGGTGAGATTGTTTTTGAAGATGGGGTTAAAGGCGAGGTGAGATTTAAAGCAGAGGATATAATGGATGATTTTATCATTGCAAGAAGTGATGGAACTCCAACTTATAATTTTACTGTTGTTATTGATGATGCTTTAATGGGGGTAAGTGATGTGATTCGTGGGGATGATCATCTTTCAAATACTCCTAAGCAAATTGTGCTTTATGAGGCATTGGGTTTTAAAATTCCTAAATTTTTTCATGTGGCTATGATACATGGAGAAGATGGTAAAAAGCTTTCAAAAAGACATGGGGCAACTGATGTTATGGAATACAAAGAAATGGGAATTTTACCTCAAGCTTTGCTTAATTTTCTTGTGCGTTTAGGTTGGAGCCATGGTGATGATGAGGTTTTTTCATTAGAAGATTTGAAAAAACTTTTTGATCCTTATCATATTAATAAAAGCGCATCTTGTTATAATGCTAAAAAGCTTGAATGGCTTAACGCTCATTATATTAAAACTTTGCCTTTTGAAGAGATTAACCGTCAGCTTAAGGATCTTGGCTTTGATTTATCTGTTTATGAAAAGGCAGGATTTTTACTTGATTTATTAAGAGAGCGTGCAAAAACCTTGCATGATATTATCAATGGTGTAAAAAGTATAGTTAATGCGCCGCAAAATTATGATGAAAATGCAGTACAAAAATTTATTAACAAAAATAATTTAGAATTGCTCCAAGCATTTGCTAATACACTTAAAGATCAAAAAACAGGTAAAGATTTTGAAGATTTTACAAATGATTTTTTAGAAAAAAAAGAAGCAAAGTTAAAAGATTTGGCTCAGCCTATACGCATAGCTTTAACAGGGAGTGCGGTAAGTCCTAGTATTTTTGAAGTATTAGAATTTTTAGAGGTTGATGAGTGCAAAAAAAGAATAGAAAATTTTTTAAAAGTTAGAGGAAAATAAAATGAATTTAAAAGAAGAAGCTTTAAAATACCATTTAGGTGGGAAAATTGATATTGTACCAAGTAAGCCAATGGCTACAAGCCATGATCTATCTTTGGCGTATAGCCCAGGAGTTGCAGAACCTTGCCTTGAAATCGCTAAAGATAATGAGCTTGCTTATACTTATACAAATAAGGCTAATTTAGTAGCTATAGTTAGTGATGGTTCTGCTGTTTTAGGACTTGGAAACATAGGAGCGCAGGCTTCAAAACCTGTTATGGAAGGTAAGGCTTGTTTGTTTAAAAAATTTGCAAATGTCAATGCTTATGATATAGAAATTGATGTTCATAGTGTGGAAGAGATTGTAAATTTTTGCAAAGCTTTGGCTCCAACTGTGGGCGGGATAAATTTAGAAGATATAGCTGCTCCAAAATGTTTTGAAATCGAAGCGGCTTTGCAAGATTTAGGAATTCCTGTAATGCACGATGATCAGCACGGAACAGCTATTATTTCAACTGCAGGACTTATGAATGCAATGGAGATAAGTGGTAAAAAATTTAAAGACATTAAGGTGGTTGTAAGTGGCGCAGGTGCCGCAGGTATAGCAAGTGCTAAGATGTATAGAAATTTAGGGGTTGAAAATATTATTTTAGTAGATAGCAAAGGAGTGATTTCTAAAGATAGAAATGATTTAACTCCTCAAAAGCTTGAATTTGCTGTTGATTCTAAGGAAAAGACTTTAAAAGAAGTTTTAAAAGGAGCCGATGTTTTCCTAGGACTTAGTGCGCCAAAAATTCTTGATGATGAAATGGTTTTAAGTATGGCAAAAGATCCTGTGATTTTTGCTTTGGCAAATCCTATCCCTGAAGTGATGCCTGAAGATGTAGCTAGACTTAGAAAAGATACGATTGTAGGAACAGGAAGAAGTGATTATCCAAATCAAATCAATAATGTTTTAGGTTTTCCTTTTATTTTCCGTGGGGCTTTAGATGTGCGTGCAAGTAAAATCACTGAAAATATGAAAGTAGCGGCTGCTAAAGCATTAGCAGATCTTGCAAAACTTCCTGTAAGTGATGCAGTTAAAAAGGCTTATAATTTAAGTACCTTAGAATTTGGAAGAGATTATGTCATACCAAAACCTTTTGATGAAAGAGTAAAAGCTGCAGTAAGTACAGCTGTAGCAGCAGCTGCGGTAAAAGATGGTGTGGCTAAGGTAAAAAATTTTAACGAGAAAGCTTATTTTGAAAGCTTAAAATGAAAAATATTCATTGTATCAATCATCCATTGATCGAACATAAGTTAGGAATTTTAAGGGCTAAAGAGACAAAGCCCTTTCAATTTCGTATGTTAATCGATGAAATTTCATCTTTTTTGCTTTTTGAAGTGAGTAAAGATTTTTCTTTAAAAGAAATTGAAATTTCAACACCTATACAAAAAACTATAGTAAAAAAACTTGATGAAAAGATTATGATTTGTCCTATTTTAAGAGCTGCATTAGGAATGTTTGAAAGTGTTTTTAAGATGATTCCTGATGCAAGTGTTGGATTTTTGGAGTTTGTGAGAAATGAAGAGACTTTAAAGGCGGATTTTTATTTTCAAAAACCTCCCAAAGATGCAAAAAAACACACCGCTGTTGTTATAGATCCTATGTTTGCTACAGGTGGGACTGCTATAGAGGCTTGTAATTTTTTAAAAAGCCAAGGAGTTAAAAAAATAAAATTTATATCCATACTTGCTGCTTTACAAGGTTTGCAAAAATTTAGCCAAATGCATGATGATGTAGAAGTTTTTGTGGCTTGTATTGATGAAGGTTTAAATGAAAAAGGTTATATTATCCCAGGGCTTGGAGATGCAGGAGATAGAGTGTTTAACACTCTTTAAAAGAGATGATTTTTGGAAAAATTGATTATATTAATCTTTTACCTTTGCATATATATCTTAAGAAATATCCCTTACCTAATGGTTTTAAAGCAAGTATGGAGCATAAAAAAGGAGTACCAAGTAAGCTAAATAAAGATTTATTTTATAGAAGAATTGATGCAGCTATCATTTCAAGCATAGAAAGCGCTAGAAAAAAATATAAAAATTTAGATTTGGGTATTTGTGCCAATAAAAGAGTTTTAAGTGTTTTAGTAGAAAAAAATACATTAAATGCCAAAGATCCAAGTTCAGCAACTTCAAATGCTTTAGCTAAAGTATTAAAACAAGATGGAAAAGTAATTATAGGCGATAAGGCTTTAAAGCTTTATTTAAAAGATCCTTCTAAATATATCGATTTATGTGCAAAATGGCACGAAAAAACAGGATTGCCTTTTGTTTTTGCTAGATTTTCTTGTGTGCAAAAAAAAGCTTTATATAAACAAATTTTGAAAAAATTTCCAAAAACAAAGATTAAAATTCCCTATTATATACTTCAAAAATATGCCAAAACAAGGGATTTAGATATAAAAGATGTTAGATATTATTTAGATGAAGTTATATATCATAAAATTTCTACCAAAGAAAAAACAGCCTTAAAGTGTTTTGTAAAGGCTTGCAAGGCTTTAAATCTTGCTTAGTGTTCAAATTCTCTAAGTTCTTTAACTGTTCCAAGGAGTATTACAACATCTCCACTATAAACTGTCGTGGTTTCTAAATCAGGTAGTATTTCCCAGTCGCTATTTAATTTTTTATAAGAAATCACTTTCATATTTTGTGCTACATGTTTTAAAGAATTTCCTGCTAATTTTTCATCTATATTGATCTTAATAGCTCGTATAGTATTTGCTGAAAGATCAAAAACTTCATAATCAGCATCTTTAGTTAAAAATTCTTTTACTAGTCTTTTAGCACTTTCTTTTTCAGGATAAATAACCTTTGTTGCGCCTAACTTAGAAAGAATTTGACCATGGATATTAGAGGTTGCTTTAGCAATGATATTTTTAACACCTATATCTTTAAGCGCCATAAGAGTAAGGATTGATTTTTCAACATTTTCTCCTATACTAACAATAACAACTTCAACATCATGAAAGCCTGCTTCTTTTAGGGCTGAAATATTTGTAGAATCTAAAATATAAGCATAGCTTGGAGGATTTTGTATGCTTTTTAAAGCTTCCTCATCTTTATCTGCAACGATAACAGTATGACCTCCAGCAATGAGTTCATCTGCTACAACTGAGCCAAATTTTCCAAGTCCTATAATTCCATAATTAAGATTTTTCACGATTTTACCTTTATAAATTAACCTTTCCTTCAGGGAATTTTAAATGAATAGATTTGTCTTGTTTGAATACCGAGAGTAAAAAAGCAAAAACACCTATCCTACCACTTAGCATCATAATGATGATAATTACCTTGCTAGGATCACTAAACAAAGCGCATAAAGATAAAGTTCCACCATTTCCTACTGAAATTCCTACAGTTGCAAAAGCTGAAGAAGTTTCAAAAAGCAAGGCTATAAAATCAAATTTTGACTCTAGCAAGGAAAGCAAAATAACAGCTATTACTATATAAACAGCTGAACCTACAGCTATGATAAAAGCTTTAGATATAGTTTCTCTTGGAATTTCATGTCCAAAAATTCTAACTCTTCCATCGCGGATACTCCAATAAGCATAGAGCAATAAAACCATTACAGTTGTTACTTTCATACCCCCAGCTGTTCCACCTGGTGCACCACCAATAACCATAAACAATGATCCAAAAAATAAGCTTGCATCATGCAAATGTCCCATATCTAAGGTATTAAATCCTGCTGTACGGTAGTTAATAGCGATAAAATATGAGCTTAAAATTTTATCGAAAAATGAAAAATGTCCTATAGTTTGAGGATTTGAGTATTCAAAAGCAAAAATAATAAGTGTTGAAGAGAGTATAAGAAAAATACTTGCAACAACAACTATTTTTGTATGTAGGCTTAAATTTTGCAATTTTTTTCTTTGAAAAAAGTATAATTCAACCAAAACAAAATATCCAAGCCCTCCAATAATAATCAAAGAAGTGATAATAAGATTAATTGCTATATCATGTTTATAAGCTATAAGCCCATGTTCAAATATAGTAAACCCAGAATTATTAAAAGCGCTAATAGAATGAAAAATTCCAAACCATAAAGCTTTCTTAAAATTCATTTCAAGGGCAAAACGCATGGCAAGAAGTATAGCACCTATCAATTCTATAGTAAAAATGAACAGCAAAACCTTTTTAAAAAATTTAAATAAACCATCCATTGATGGATAAAATAAAGACTCTTTTAGTAAATTTCTTGCACTAAAACCAACTTTTTTGCGTATGAGTATATAAACAAATAAACCTATACCCATATATCCTAAACCGCCAATTTGTACTAAAGCTAAGATAATAATTTGCCCTGCTAAAGTAAAATCAACCGCAGTGTTTTTAACTACTAATCCTGTCATACTAACAGCAGATGTGCTTGTAAAAAAGGCATCTAAAAAATCAATAGGAGTTGTATGTGCCCAACTTGAATGTAGCAATAAAGCCCCAAACAATGCAATAATAATATAACCAGCTAGTAAAATTTTAAAAGTTCGTCTATCTAGTCCAAATTGTTTCAAAAAAATTCCATTTGATAATGATCTAAAGCGGGTATTCTATCTTATTAAAACTTTAAGGGAAATAAAATTTTATTTTTGTATTTAAACTCAAATTAAAGAAAAAAAGATACAATTACATTTTTAATTTATCAAACATTGTGGTTGGATAGCTCAGTCGGTAGAGCAGCAGACTGAAAATCTGCGTGTCGGCAGTTCGATTCTGCCTCTAACCACCACTTTATCTTTCAAAAAATCACATCACATACTTTTTTATATAAGATTGAAATATCTAAAGAATTTAAAAATTATTTTTTAAAGAGAGAGTCTATAGCTTATACATATACAAAGAATGGTGGATTTAGCAGGACTCGAACCTGCGACCAACCGGTTATGAGCCGGTTGCTCTAACCAACTGAGCTATAAATCCGCCTAAGTTGAATTAAAAGATAAAATTATATCTTATTAATGCTTAAAAATATTTTATTTAGCCTTTATATCCGTCCAAAAATATCTAAAAGTGATTAAATGCTGTAAAATTCCAAAAAAAATCATAAAAATAGTAAAAGAACTTCCACCATAACTAAAAAAAGGCAAAGGGATTCCAACTACTGGTGCAAAACCTATAGTCATTGAGATATTTACTGCCGCGTAAATAAAAATAAATAATGCAACGCAATTAATAGCAACTCTAGCAAAATAATCATCTTTAAGTTTATAATTTAAACTAAGTAGATGAAAAATAAGTAAAATATAAAATATAATTAATGTCAATCCCCCAATAAATCCAAATCTTTCTATCATGTAAGCGAAGATAAAATCACTAGTTGAAATAGGTAAAAATTTAAAATGAGTTTGTGTAGCTTCATCTTGAGATTTTCCAGTTAAACCACCATTTCCAATAGCTATCATTGATTGGGTTACTTGATAACTTGGTTTTTCTGAAATAAAATCATGAATTCTTTGCTTTTGGTAGGGCTTTAAAAGATGTGTATAAATAATAGGAGAGCTAACGCTTATAGCTATAACAATACTTAACCAAATTTTATAATGAACTCCCATGATAAAAAGCACTCCAAAACCAACAAGTAGTAAAACCATAGCACTTCCTAAATCAGGTTCTTTTGCAATTAGCAAAAAAGGTAAGATGATATAAAAACTAAGTTTGATGAATTGTTTAAGTTTGTATCCATTTTTTGGAGGAGGATTTTGATAAATAAGATAAGCAAGCATTAAAATAAAACTAGGTTTAAAAATTTCAGAAGGTTGTATAGTAAAGTGAGTGAAAGGAATTTCAAGCCATCTTTTAGCACCTAATTTTTCAATCCCAAAAATATCTACGCTTAGCAATAAAAAAATATTAATCCAATAAGCAACAGGAATAATCCAAATAAATTTCCTTATGGGGAAGAAGAAAAAAACTATAAAAGCAAACAATCCCACACAGGCATAAACAAACTGTTTTTCTGCTAAAAAAGGATTAGCTTCAAAGATCAAGAAAAATGAAATAAGAATTATGGGTAAAAATAAAATGGGTTGCATATAGTCAAAATGAGTTAAAATTCTTCTATCTAATCTAAACAAAATTTGCCTTCAGTTGGTAATAAAAAGCTATAATTATAAACTAAAATTTTAAATTTATCAAAACCTCTAAGGAAAAAATGCAAACTTTTTTAGTAGATGAAAATTCAAGGCTTGATGTGTTTTTGGCTAAAAAATTAAACCAAAGTCGCAATCAAGTTGCTTTACTTATAGAAAAAGATTGCGTACAGGTTAATGATAAAATTCAAGATAAAAATTCATTTAAGCTTAAAAATGGTGATATTATTTCTATTGCAAGTTTAAAGCTTTGCGATGAGATAAAACCTCAGTTTGAAGTGGATTTTGATATTGATGTGTTATACGAAGATGAAGACTTGCTTGTTTTAAATAAACCTTCAAATTTAGTCGTTCATGGAGCAAATAGCGTTAAAAATGCCACTTTGGTGGATTGGTTAATAGAAAAAAAATATACTTTATCAAATTTAGGAGGAGAGATAAGAGCTGGTCTTGTTCATAGATTAGATAAAGATACAAGCGGAGCTATACTAATAGCGAAAAATAACTTCACTCATCAAAAATTAAGCGAACAGCTTGCAGATAAAAGCATGGGAAGAATTTATCTTGCGTTAATTGATTTGCCACTAAAAGAAGATAAAATTATAGTAGAAAAATTTTTAATGCGTTCGCCTTCTAATGCTATTAAAAAAATAGCCATAGATAAGGAAAATAAATTCAGCAAAAACGCAAAATCAGCTTTTATAAATGTAGTAAAAACTGAAAACTTAACTTTGATGGCTGCTAAGCTTTTCACAGGAAGAACTCATCAAATTAGAGCGCATTTGGCTAGTTTAAATCGCCATATTTTGGGTGATGGTTTGTATGGTTATAAGGGTAAGTATGATTGCAGGATAATGCTACATGCTTATTTTTTGTATTTTATCCATCCAAAAACCAAAGAGCAAATTTTTGTTAAAGCACCTTTGATGGAAGATTTTAAAAATATTATGTTTGAACAAATTAATTTAGGAGAGAATGATGAAAAGATTTCGCTTGAGTTTTTGCTTGAGTTTTTTAACTCTTTTGCTTAGTGCTTGTAGTGTTTCGCAAATGAATTCGCTGGCTTCAAGCAAAGAGCCTACTGTAAATGAGAGCTTGCCAAAGGTTGAAAGTTTAAAAAATCTTAGTGATATGAGTAACATTGCTTTTGAATGGGAGCCTTTATATAATGAAAATATCAAAGGATTTTATCTGTATCGTTCTAGCGATGAAAATCCTGATTTTAAACTTGTAGGTACTATTAAAGATAAGTTTCAAACTCATTATGTAGATACTAAATTAGAGCCTGGTACTAAGTATCGTTATATGATGAAAAGCTTTAATGAACAAGGACAAATTTCAGAAGATGGCAAGGTTATAGAAGTGAGCACAGCTCCAAGACTTGAAGCTGTTCCTTTTGTTCAAGCTGTGACTAATTTGCCTAATCGTATTAAACTTATTTGGCGTCCACATCCTGATTTTAGGGTTGATTCTTATATTATTGAAAGAGCCAAAGGTGATGATAAAGAATTTAAAAAAATTGCAGAAGTAAAAAATCGTTTAAACGCTGAATACATCGATGGTGATTTAAAACCTAATGAAAATTCAAGTTATAGAATTATTGCTGTGAGTTTTAATGGGATAAAGAGTGAGCCAAGTCAAGTTGTAAGTTCTACAAGCAAGGCTTTACCTCCTCAAGTTGAGCATTTAAGTGCTAGTACAGATGGTTCTAATAAAATCATTTTAACTTGGGATGCTCCTACGTATGAAGATTTTTCTTATTATAAAGTTTATTCTACGAGCTCAAGTTTCCTTCCTTTTAGTGTTTTGGCAAAGACTGATAAAAATTCTTATGAGGATATAGTAGAAGGAGCAGGTAAAAGCAAGTATTATAAAGTAACAATGGTCGATAAAGATGGTCTTGAAAGTCCTATGCCAAAAGATGGTGTAGAAGGTAAAACTTTAGGCAACCCTTTGGCTCCTAGTATTATTTTGGCCCAAAGCACAAGTGAAGGGATAAATTTAGAATGGAGTGATAATGATACTAGAGCTGTTGAGTATGAAGTAAGACGCTATGGTGGGGAGCAAAATGCAGTTTTTAAAGGCATTAAAGAAAAGCGATTAAAAGATGTAAAAGCTTTACCAGGGGTGGAATATAGTTATGAAGTTATTGCTATTGATTCAGCTGGACTTCGTTCAGAGCCTTCAAGCAAAGTTAAGGCGGCTCAGTAGTGCCAAATTTTAAAAGTAAAAAGATCAAAGAAATAAATCTACCTTATAGTAAGGATGATGTTGAATTTCTTTGGCTTGCTAAGAATGATAATGTTAGTCTTATTTATACAAAGGTTCAAGAAGAGAGTTTTTTTCTGCAGATTAAAAAAGCACAAAATGGTTTTGTGATTAAAGGCGATAAACATACAAAACCTTCTAAAATAGGTTATTTGCAAAAGGCTTTAAAAATCTTTAAAGAAGGTTTTTGTGAGGATATTATCAATGAAGCTTTTGGACTTAAAAACAATGCTTTAATTGAAAAAACACCATTTATTGTTGATAATTTTGATGAGCTTTTATCTAGACTTCAAGGTAAAATTTATATAGAAATAGGCTTTGGATCAGGAAGACATTTGCTTTATCAAGCAAAAGAAAATCCAAATGTTTTAATTTTAGGGGTGGAAATTTACAATCCAGCTTTAACTCAAGTAGCTAAACTTGCTAAAGCACAAAATGTAAATAATATTTTGCTAATCCAAAGTGATGCGAGATTGTTATTGAGTGTATTAAAATCAAAATCAGTTGAAAAGATTTTTTTACATTTCCCTGTTCCTTGGGACAAAAAGCCTCATAGGCGAGTTATTGGGAAAGATTTTTGCAAAGAATGTGCTAGGGTTTTAGTTCAAAATGGTCGTTTTGAGCTTAGAACAGATAGTTTTGAGTATTTTAATTTTACTTTAGAGCAATTTTTGACTTTTCCTGCTCCAAAATTTAGCCTTAGAAAAAATGAAAATTTAGAAATTTCAAGCAAATATGAAGATAGATGGAAAAAGCAAGAAAAAAATATATATGATCTTTGGGTGTGGAATTTTAACCAAGAGTGTAAAAACTATGAGTTAAATGAATTTAATCTCTCATCGGTTGAATTTTCTAAAGAGGATTTGAAAAAAATAGAGCAGAACTTTAAAAATATTACTATAAAAAAAGATGATTTTTTCTTGCATTTTGAAAGCATCTATAAACAAGATGAGAATTTGCTTTTAAAGGTTGCTTTTGGAGCTTTTAATAAGCCTGAACACTGTTATTTGCATCTTGATAAAACGATTGATTTTGCTTTTAAAGAGCCATTTAAAATTCAAGAAAATATTAAAGCGATAAATGAATTAAAAGAAATTTTAAAAGTTCAGTTTAAAATATAATTTTTCTTGAAAATTAAGCAAAAATAAAGCATAATTTAAAAATTTAAAAAGGGAAATTAAGGAAAAAGGATGCCTAATTTAATCCAAGCAAATAAACTTACTTTAGGTTATGATGAACTAGTTATTAAAGAAGCGAGCTTTGCTTTTAAGGATGATGATTTTGTTTTTATTACGGGTAAAAGTGGGAGTGGTAAGAGTACGCTTTTAAAGTCTTTTTATGGAGATTTAGAACCTATTTCTGGTAAACTTGAAGTATGTGGATCTTTGATGAATAAAATTGGAAATTTAGAACTTTTAAAATTACGTCAAAGAATAGGGATTATTTTTCAAGATTATAAACTTGTACAAGAATATAGTGTTGAAAAAAATGTTATGTTGCCTTTAATGATTAAAGGTTATAGCAAAAAAGTATGTCATGATCAAGCTGCTAAGCTTTTAAAGCATGTAAATTTAACTTTTAAAGCAGATAAATTGCCTAATCAACTTAGCGGTGGTGAGCAACAACGCGTCGCTATGGCTAGGGCTTTAGCTCATAATCCAAAGCTTTTGCTTTGCGATGAGCCAACGGGAAATTTGGACGAGTATTCTTCTGATATTATATGGACTCTTTTAAAATCTGCTAGAGAGCTTTTAGGAACTTGTGTTATAGTGGTAACACATAGAATTCCTAGTAATTTAAGAGTGGATTATCGTCGTTTTAATATAGAAAATGGAAAAATGAATGAAATTTTTTAAAACACATTTATCTTTAATTTTACCTTTACTTTTTATGATGTTTGCTTTTGAATTTATTTTGGTTACAAATGCAACTTTAAAGCATTATGAAGAACTTGTTAATAAAGATTATAATATTATAGTTGTCAGCAAAACTGAACTTGATCAGAATGTAGTAAAAACAAAAGTACCATTTTTTGCTAGACTTGAATCTTTAGATCCTAAGGATTTAATTGATCGTTTGAAAAATGATGTTTCTGAAAAGAATTTGAAAGTCTTAAAAGATTCTCTACCAAAATTTTATACTTTAAAATTAAATTCTTTGCCCGATCAAAATGAACTAAATTCGATTAAAAATCAACTTTTAAATATTGTAGGTGTTAGTAAGGTTGAAACTTTTTCCAAAACCCATGATAAGATATACTCTTTGCTTATTTTGATGAAATTTGTTTTTTGGTTATTTTTGTTTATCATTATTTTACTTGCCTTTGTTTTGTTTTTAAAGCAGATGAGAATTTGGCTTTATGAACATACCGATCGTATTGAAATTATGTGTTTATTTGGAGCTCCGTTTTGGTTTAGATCTTTTATGCTTTATAAGGTGGTTGTGGTTGATTGTTTTATCGCTTTTGTTATTTTACTTGCCTTTTTTACCCAAATTTTTGATCTTTCTATTATCCAAGAAAGCTTAAAGGCTGTAGATATTATTTTTCCACCTATTAATTTTATTTTGCATTTGACTTTAATTTTTTTAGCTACTTTGTTTATTTGCTTGTTGTGTGTAAATACGGTTATGTTCAAGGTTAAAAGATGAGAAAAAATATTCTTATCTTTTTTTGTTTTTTTTTGTTTGTTGATATAAGTTTAGCAAACGCTATAAATGAAAAAACAAAAAGTTTAGAAGAAAATAAACGCATACAAGAACAGCTAAATAAAAAACTTGAAGATTTGGCTAGTGATATTTTAAATGGTGAAAAAAGTTTGAAAGATTTAAGTTTGCAAATTGAAAGCTTAAATTTACAAACTTCTAAGCTTGAAGCAAGTGCTAAGGCTCAAAATCAAGAGTTAAACACCCTTGCAAGCCAAAATGAAGATTTGCTTAAAAGTAAATCAAATATGGAAAGTAAGCTTATATCTTTGATGGCTAAAGATTTTGCCTATGATTTACCTATTCCTCAAGGCTATATCGAAAGTGAAGAAAGTTTTGTGGCTTTTGAAATTTTAGGGAGTTTAAACAAAGTTTTAAATGAAGAAATTTTTAAAATTTCTAAAGATTATGAGGGAGTAAGCAGACTTATTGATGATAAACAAGCTCAGATTAAGAAAATCAATGATAGTCTTAAGGATTACAACGCTCAATTAGTCAAGCTTCAAAGTTTAAAACAAAAACAAATTAGTGAAATTAATAAACAAAAAACAGATCGAACCATATATGCAAAAAAACTCGATGACTTACAAGCTCAGCAAGAAGAGCTTAGAAAAACATTAAATCAATTAAAAATTATTAATAATAAAGAAGGTGCAAATTTAAATAAAAATGATACTAAAATAGTAAAAAATAATCAACAAATAAGGCAATTAGGTTCAAGCTATCAAGGAAGTTCAGTCAAGCGTTACACAGGAAAAAAAACCATAGCTCCATTGGATTCTTTTACTGTGAAGCAAAAATTTGGAAATTATGTTGATCCTGTTTACAATCTTAAAATTTTTAACGAGAATGTAGTTTTAAGAAGCAATAAAAGCGATGCAGTTGTTAAAAATGTGCTAGATGGAAAAATAGTTTTTGCCAAAGATACTAGTATGCTAGCTCGAGTTGTTATTGTTGAACATGATAATGGCATACATACAATATACGCACATTTAGATAAGATTGCTCCTAATATTAAAGTTGGTAAGAATATTAAAAAAGGTGCTGTAGTGGGTAGAATAAAAAATGATCTTACTTTTGAAGTAACTCAAAAAAATTTTCATATCAATCCTTTGGAACTCATTAGCTTAAATTAGCTAAATTTAATGGAATTTAAAATATAATTTCAAGTTAAATAAGGAGAAATAATGCAAGAGAGAAAAAGAGTTTTAGTAAAATTTTCAGGAGAGGCTTTAGCGGGTGAAAATGGCTTTGGTATAGAAAATTCTATTTTAAAATTCATAGCTTCAGAGATTAAAGAACTTATAAAAAATCAAATAGAAGTAGGCATAGTTATAGGCGGTGGTAATATTATTCGCGGAGTAAGTGCTGCTAAGGGTGGATTGATTAAAAGGACAAGTGGAGATCATATGGGGATGCTTGCTACGGTTATCAATGCTATTGCTATACAAGAAGCTTTGGAAAGCTCTGGACTTGAAGTTAGGGTTCAAAGCGCCATTCAGATGGAAGCATTTTGTGAAACTTATATTATGAGAAGAGCGCAAAGACACTTGGAAAAGGGTCGTGTTGTGGTTTTTGCTGCAGGTACTGGAAACCCTTATTTTACTACAGATACAACAGCTATTTTAAGAGCTGTGGAAATTGATGCAGATATGGTAATAAAAGCTACAAAAGTTAATGGAGTTTATGATAAAGATCCAAAACAATTTGATGATGCAGTATTTTTAAATACTTTGAGTTATGATGAGGCTATGCAAGATAATATTAAAGTGATGGATGATACAGCTATAGCTTTAGCTAAAGATAACAAACTTCCTATTGTGGTTTGTAATATGTTTGAAGAGGGTAATTTACTTAAAATCATACAAGGTGATACTAGCCTTTGTTCAATCGTTAAAAATAATTAAGGAGAAAATTATGGATAAAAGAATAGAAGAAGTAGCGGCAAAAGCTTTAGAAAAAATGGGTAATGATAGATATCGCCTTTCTTTAGTGGTAGCAAAAAGAGCGGAACAATTGGCGAATGGAGCAACCCCTTTGGTAGACTTTGATAAAAATAAAAATAAACTTGCAGATATAGCCTTATATGAAATTGCAGAAAATAAAATCACTTTAGAGGGTTTAGTTGAAACCAATCGATGAAGAATTATTGCTCGAACAATTAATCGATAATGTAAAAAATTGTAAAGATTTAGAAGCTGCTAAGGCTTTGCTTTTCGAAATTTGTGGTCATGATGCCATTCTTGAAAAAGCGGTAGATTACTGTATATTTTGCCATGAAGGGCAGTTTAGAAAAAGTGGAGAGCCTTATGCAGTACATCCTATTTTAGTAGCAACATTAGTTGGATTTTTAAGTGAAAATAAAAGCAATATTTTAGCTGCTTTATTGCATGATGTGATCGAAGATACAAACTGCACCGAAGAAGAACTTAGAGAGCAGTTTGGTTCCGAGGTTTTAAAACTTGTTTTAGGGCTTACTAAAATTATAGAAATTAGAGAAGATAATCTCATTTCATCAAAATCTAAAAAAAGTTTAACTAAATCAGCCTTGACTTTCAGAAATATGCTTTTAGCAAGCATTGAAGATGTTGGGGTTTTGATTGTGAAGTTATGTGATAGGCTGCATAATATGCTTACTCTTGATATTCTAAGAGAGGATAAGCAAAAAAGAATCAGCGAAGAAACTTTAGTTGTATATGCTCCAATAGCCCATAGACTTGGTATTTCAAGCATAAAAAATTATTTGGAAGATCTTAGTTTTAAATATCTTATGCCAGATGAGTATAAGCTTATTGACAATTATATCAACTCTAATAATCAAGAAATGCAACTAGGTTTAAATGAATTTATTTCCAAAATCGAACTTTTATTTTTGAGCAATGGTTTTAGACAAGGTAGTTTTGAAATTCAAAAACGCATTAAACATAGCTATTCTATTTATCTTAAAATGCAAAGAAAAGGTATTGGTATTGAAGAAGTTCTTGATTTACTTGGGGTAAGAATTTTGGTTGAAAAAGTAAGTGATTGTTACTTAGCTTTGGGAATTTTACATACACATTTTAATCCCTTGGTTTCGCGTTTTAAGGATTATATAGCCTTGCCTAAACAAAATGGTTATCAAACTATACATACCACACTTTTTGATGCTAAAAGTATTATAGAGGCACAAATTCGAACTTTTGATATGCATAAAATTGCGGAATTTGGTATAGCAGCTCATTGGAAATATAAAGAAGATGGCAGCGTGGTTGCGCCTCGTCTTGATTGGCTTACAGATATTTCAATGCAAAGTATAAACAATCTTGAAAATGCAGAAGATTATAATGCTATTGAGCTTTATGAATATGCTAAAGATAGTCTTTATGTTGAAGATGTCGCAGTTTATTCTCCTAAGGGAGAAATTTTCACTTTGCCTCGTGGTGCAACGGTTCTTGATTTTGCTTATGAAGTGCATACCAAAGTAGGACTTCATGCAAAAAGTGCTTATGTAAATCGTATTAAAGTACCTTTGTTAACCGAGCTTAAAAATGGCGATATTGTGCGAGTGGTTACTAGCAATGATAAATTTTATCGCTGTTCTTGGATAGATAGTGTTAAAACAGGAAAAGCAAAAGCAAGTATAAGGGAATTTTGCAAGCAAAAAATCAGAGAGATTAATTTAGCAAGCTCTATTAATATGTTAAGTTTTATTTTTGGAGTTGATAAAAACAGAATTGAAATTTGGATAGAAAAAGAAAATTTAGCCAGACGTATTAGACAAGTAGCAACAGATAGTGCTTATTTGAAAGATATAGTTAATGGTCTTAAAAAATACGCCAAGAAGTCATATTGGTTTGATAAATATGAGATTAAAGAACAAAAAATAGGAAATTTTACTCTATATTGTAACCATAAAATTGCTAATGTGGATTTTGATTTTTGCTGCCATCCAAAAAGAGGTGATGCTGTTTTAGCTTTTGTTAAAAGTGGTAACGCTATTGTCCATCATAAGCTTTGCGATAGAGCTGATAAAATGATAGATAATAATCAAGATATGGTATTTATAAAATGGGATTCTAACATCCCTAAATCTTATAAATTGATTTTTTCTTTGGAAAATAAAAAAGGTGTTTTAGCGGAATTTTTGGCATTTTTAGCTAAAATGCAGATAAATCTATTAACAATTAATTTATCAAGTGATTTAAATTCGGCGGTAGATTATTTTGAGATTACAATGGAAATTCCTGATAATATTAATCCAGATAGTGTCAAGGATAGGTTAAAATCTCGTTGCAAGATTTTAGATTTTACATCTTTAAATGATGCTTATAAAGAAGGTTAAAAAGGTTTATTATGGATATAAAAAAAATATTAGCAGAAGTTAAGCGTGGTTGTGCAGAGCTTATTGATGAAGAAAGAATAGAAAAATTAATTAAAAATTATTATGAAAAGGGTGAAAATTTCTTTATAAAGGCGGGGTTTGATCCTACAGCGCCTGATTTACATTTAGGTCATAGCGTGGTTTTAACAAAAATGGCTTTTTTGCAAAAACATGGAGCTATTGTGCAGTTTTTGATTGGAGATTTTACAGGACAAATTGGCGATCCAAGTGGAAAAAGTGCAACGCGTAAAAAGCTGGATAAAGAGCAAGTTTTAATCAATGCTAAAACTTATGAAACGCAGGTTTTTAAGGTTTTGGATAAAGAAAAAACACAGATTAAGTTTAATTCTACTTGGCTTAATGAACTTGGAGCCGCGGGTATAGTAGAGCTTACTTCAACTTTTAGTGTAGCTAGAATGCTTGAGCGTGACGATTTTACCAAGAGATTTAAAGAGCAAAGTCCTATTTCGATTTGCGAGTTTTTGTATCCTTTACTTCAAGGATATGATAGTGTGGCTTTAAAAAGCGATATTGAAATGGGTGGAACGGATCAAAAATTTAATCTTTTGATGGGAAGACAGCTTCAAAGAGTTTATAACATAGGAAAAGAACAAGCTGTGATTATGATGCCTTTACTCGAAGGTTTAGACGGTGTAAACAAAATGAGTAAGAGTTTAAATAATTACATTGGTGTTACAGAAAAAGCTAATGATATGTATGCTAAAATTTTAAGTATTAGTGATGAATTGATGTTTAGATATTATGAACTTTTAAGTCAAAAAAGTCTAGAAGAAATTGCGCAAATAAAAAAAGATATAGAACAAAGCAATTTACATCCTAAAAAAGCTAAAGAAAATTTAGCTTTAGAGATTACAGAGCGTTTTCACTCCAAAGAAGAGGCTAATAATGCTAAGTCTGAATTTGATAGAATTCATTCTCAAAATGCTTTGCCAAGTGATATGGCTGAGTTTGAAATACAAGGAAAAATTTGGCTTGCTAAGGCTTTGGTTGAATGTGGTTTGGAAAGTTCTACTTCTGCGGCAAGAAGAAGCATCAGTGCTAATGCAGTAAGTGTAAATTCTCAAAAAGTTAGCGACGAGCAAATGTATTTAGAACAAGGAGAATACATCTTACAAATAGGTAAAAGAAAATTTGCAAAATTAAAGGTAAAAGAATGAATTTACAACCCTTACAAATAGGAAAACATACTATAAAATATCCCATTTTTCAAGGGGGAATGGGACTAGGCATAAGCTGGGATAGATTAGCTTCTTCAGTTTCTTTAAATGGTGGTCTTGGGATTATTTCTTCTGTGGGAACAGGATATTATGAAGAAAGAAAGTATGCAAGTAAAGAATTAAACGCTAAGCCTTATGGAAGTGAAAATTTTTACTCACGCAAGGGTTTGCAAGCTTTGATTAATAATGCAAGAAAAGTTTGTGGCGATGCACCTTTGGGGTGTAATATCTTATGTGCAAGTAATGATTATGCAAGAATAGCACGCGATGCTTGTGAGGTTGGTTTTAATGTGATTGTTTCAGGTGCTGGACTTCCTACAAATTTACCTGAATTTACTGCAGATTTTCCTGATGTGGCTTTAGTGCCTATCATTTCATCTGCAAAGGCTTTAAAAATTATTTGCAAAAGATGGCAAAGCCGTTACAATCGCTTGCCTGATGCAGTGGTTTTAGAAGGGCCAAAAAGTGGAGGTCATCAAGGTTTTACTTATGAGCAGTGCTTAGATCCGAATTATCAGCTAGAAAAATTAATTGCTCCTGTGGTAGAAGAGGCTAAAAATTGGGGGTCTTTTCCCGTGATTGCTGCAGGTGGAATTTGGGATAAAAAAGATATAGAAAATGCTATTTCTTTAGGGGCTAGTGGTGTTCAAATGGGAACGCGTTTCATAGGAACTTTTGAATGTGATGCGAGTGAAGAGTTTAAAAGCGTTTTGCTAGCTTCTAAAGAAGAAGATATAGAGCTTATTAAATCTCCTGTGGGCTATCCTGCTCGTGGAGTTAGAACCAATCTTTTAAATTTGGTAGATAAAAGAATGGGTCCAAAGATTAATTGTATAAGCAATTGTGTAGCGCCTTGTGGACGTGGAAAAGAGGCGACTAAAGTAGGGTATTGTATAGCAGATAGGCTTTTTGATGCGTGGTCAGGCAAAAAAGAAACAGGACTTTTCTTTACAGGTGCAAATGGATATCGTTTAGATAAGCTTATCAGTGTTAAACAACTTATGGAAAAATTGGTTAATGGTGAATAATGGCTAAAATTTTTGTATTTTTAGTATTTGCTTTCACAACTCTTTTTGGAGCTTATGAAAATGAACTTGCAAATTTTGATAAAAATTTTATCGGTTCTAAAAGTGAAGTGCAAGTAAAATTTCACCATCAGCTCAAAAGCCTTTATATACAAAGTGTTATTAATGAAGATGAAAAAACTAAAATTGAAATTTTAAAAAGATTGATCATCAGTTCAAATACTTTAAATTTAGATGACAAGTCATATGCTAATGAGTTAAAAGAAAGTGGTATAAGTGAAGCAAGTATTAATGCTTTAAGAAAGGCTGTTATTAAAGATATTAAGGTTCAAAATATTTCTCAAGACACTGAAAAATC
This sequence comes from Campylobacter sp. 107, assembly GCF_002383835.1. Taxonomy (NCBI): domain Bacteria; kingdom Pseudomonadati; phylum Campylobacterota; class Epsilonproteobacteria; order Campylobacterales; family Campylobacteraceae; genus Campylobacter; species Campylobacter sp. 107. The sequence continues at coordinate 96,073 of NZ_NXBA01000016.1, read as the reverse complement.
AACTTTTGAACCTATAAAAACAGTTCAAAAAAATGAAAAAAAATCATCTAACGAACAAATAAAAAATACAGAAAAAACAAATTCTAAAACTTCGCAAGCACCAAAGAGCAGTATCGTTTCTAAAGCAAAAAGCGATGATAAAATTTATGTTTTAAAGTCAAGTAAAACAAACCAAGGTGTAGAGTTTGAACTAAATGCAGATTTGGATAAGGATCAATTAAAAAGTTTTGTTTTAGACGAAAAAGGAAACTATCGTTTTATTAGTGATTTTGATGGGGTTTTAGAAGGGGGTAAAAAAGAGTTTAAATTTGATGACTATCGTTTAGTGATTTCACAATTTAATCCCAAAACCATACGCATAGTGGTTTATGCTAAAGAAAAAATTCCTATTGATATATCTTTTAAAGAAGAAAAAATAATTTTTTCAAAAGAAACTACTAGCCAAAAAAAGACTGAGCAAGTTAGTAAAATTTCAGAGAAAAAGCAAGATCAAAAAACAGAAATTAAAACCAAAGTTTTAGAAACAAAAAAACAAGATAAAAAAACCAATAATGAAAAAGAAAATCAAGAACCTTTATATGTTTTAGATGTGGATAAAATTTCTAATGCTGTGGTGTTAAATTTAAGCGATGATTTAGATGAAAAAGAAATAGCAGTATTTGATACCAAAGATCAAAAATTCCGATATGTTGTAAGTTTTAAGGGTGTGTTAGAAGGTAATAGAAAAAGCTTTACTTTTGGACAAAATGTGATTACAGTTACTCAATACAATCCAAAAACCGTTCGTGTGGTTTTGAGTGCTCCTAAAGAATTTAAACTTTTCAAGGAGTTGGATAATAATAATCTCACTTTAGGTTTTTATATACAAACTACAAATCAAAATGCAAACAAAAAAGCAACTCAAAGTTCTAGTAAAACTTTAAATACAAATTACAAATCAGGAAAGCTTGTGGTTATCGATGCGGGGCATGGTGGAAAAGATAGCGGTGCTTTAAGTGATAAAAAAGGAAGTTTAAAAGAAAAAGATATAGTTTTAAGTACGGCTTTAAAACTTGGAAATGAACTTAAAAAACGCGGTTATAAAGTGCTTTATACTAGAAGTTCGGATAAATTTATCAATCTTCGTGATAGAACCAAATATGCCAATGATAAAAGAGCGGATTTGTTTATTTCTATACATGCTAACGCAGCACCAAATGCCACAAAAGCCAAAAGTAGCGAAGGCGTGGAAACTTTCTTTTTAAGTCCTGCAAGAAGTGAAAGAAGTAAAAAGGCAGCAGAAAAAGAAAATCAAGGGGATTTTGAAGAGATTAATTATTTCTCAAAACAAAGTATTTTAAATTTCTTAAATCGTGAAAAAATCGTTGCTTCAAATAAACTAGCCATTGATGTACAAAAAAATATACTCACTCAAACACGCAAAAAGTATAAAATTGTAGATGGCGGTGTAAGAGAAGCGCCTTTTTGGGTTTTAGTAGGTGCGCAAATGCCTGCAATTTTGATTGAAATTGGCTATATTACACATCCAAATGAAGGCAAAAGAATCGCCAATAAAGCTTTTCAAGATTTATTGGTTAAGGGTATTGCCGATGGAGTTGAGAGTTATTTTTATAATAACCGATGAAAAAAGCTAAGCTAATTTTTAAGGATAATACTCCTTTTTCTTTGGATTTTGATGATTTTTATTTTAATTCCAAAGATGGCTTAAATGAAAGCAAATTTGTTTACACTCATTCTTTTGAATGGAAAAATCAAGAAAATTTCATTATCGCAGAGAGTGGTTTTGGTATAGGTTTAAATTTTTTTCTTACTTTGAAACGCTTTTTAGAAACCACTCCTTCTAAGCGTCCTAAAAAACTTTTTTATATCAGTATAGAAGCTTTTTATATCGAAAAAGAACAATTAAGAGAAATTTATCAAAAACTAGGATTTTATGAAGAGTTTAAAGAGCTTTTAGAACAATTTTTAAAATTTTATCCTAAGGCTAAAGAGGGAATTTATCGTTTTTATTTTGAAGATTGTTTTTTAGATCTTGTTTTTGAAGATATAGCTGTTTTAAAAGAATTGGATTTTAAAGCTGATGTTTGGTATTTAGATGGATTTTCTCCAAATAAAAACTCGCAAATGTTTGATGAAAATTTAATCTTTGAGGTGGCAAGGCTTTCTAAAAAAAATACACAAATTTGCACCTTTTCTTCGGCAAGTTTTTTGCAAAAAAATTTAAAAAAATATGGCTTTAGAGTAGAAAAAACCAAAGGTTTTAGAAAAAGAGAAATGATTAAAGCTTATTTGGAAAATGAGCTTGAGTTTAAAGACAAAGAAGCGTATTTTTCAAGAACATTTTCATCTTTAAAAAATAAAAAAGTAGCTATTATTGGTGCAGGTATATCAAGCGCTGTTTTAGCTTATGAGCTTAGTTTAAGAGGTTTTGAAATAGATATTTTTGAAAAACATTTAGAATTAGGCAAGGGTGCAAGTGGAAATGAAAGTGGAATTTTAAGCTCTTTAATCTTAAAGCCTAAGGTAAATTTAGGGGAGTTTTCAGAGCTTTCTTTTATAGAGGCAAGTCGTTTTTATAGACAAATTTTAGATTTAGAATTTAAGGGTGTGGTGGAGTTTGCACATAATGATTTAATGCAAGAAAGATTTGACACGCAAAGAGAAAATGTTTTGTTTAAAATTTCAAAAAATCAAGCTTTTTTAGAAGAGGGTGGAGTGATTTTTCCAAAAAAATTGGTTAAAAATCTTTTTGAAAAAAGCAAAGCTTGTATATATTTTAATCATGAATTTCAAGCTTATAAATTTGAAAATGGGTGTTTCAGTTTAAAATTTAAAAATGATGTTGTTAAAAGTGATTATGCGGTTTTGATTTATGCCATGGGTGCAGATGCAAAAGACTTTGTTTTTTATGATGAGATGAAATTAAGCAAAGTAAGAGGTCAAGTTACACATCTAAAACCTTTTTTAGATACCCCATTTCCTTTATCTTCTAAGGCTTATATTTGCCCTGTAAAAGATGATTTGCAAGTAATTGGTGCAAGTTATGATAGGCTTAATGCAAGTTTAGAATCAAAAGAAGAAGATGATAAACAAAATATAGAAAATATAGCCGATTTTATGGATAAAAATACAAAATTAGAAATCATAGGTTCTAAAGTAGGTTTTAGATCTTATTCGAGTGATCGCTTTATGATAGTTGGAAATGCTTATGATGAAGCGTTTTATAAAGAAGAATATAAAGCTTTATTATGGACAAAAAATAAGGAGCAAAAACCAGCTAAAATGTCTTGTAATTTGTATTTTAATTTTGCTCATGGGTCAAGGGGTTTTAGTACAAGTGTTTTAGCGGCAAGGTATTTGTGTGCATTGATAAATAATGAACCCTTGTGTTTAGAAAAAAAATACATCCACGCTATTCACCCTGCAAGATTTTTGATTCGCAAACTTAAAAAAGGCTTATGATTAAGCTTTAATTAAGAGTGATGCTAATATTTGCTTATGATAGTAAGTTTTTAACTTTATTTTAACTTCCTTTATTTTATTATTATAGAGAATAAATTTCATGTTACAAAGGAAATATAATGATTGATTATCATCAAATAGAGTCGCGTTTATCGACTCTTGAAAAGCTTCCTTCTTTGAAAGATAATGATAGCATTGCAAAGGCATTAGAAAAGTCAGGTTTTTCTAGAAGGGATTTTATGAAATGGGCAGGTGCTATGACGGCATTTTTGGCTTTGCCAGCGAGTTTTACTCCTATGGTGGCAAAAGCTGCTGAGCTTGCTGATAGGCTTCCTGTTGTGTGGCTTCATATGGCTGAGTGTACAGGCTGTAGTGAGAGTTTGTTAAGAAGTGATACTCCAACGATTGATAGTTTGATTTTTGATTATATTTCTTTAGAATATCACGAAACAGTGATGGCTGCAGCAGGTTGGCAAGCTGAAGAAAATTTAGAAAGTGCTATTCAAAAACATAAAAATAAATATATTTTAATGGTTGAAGGCGGTATCCCTATGGGTGATACGGAGCATTTTTTAACCATAGGTGCACATGGAAAAACAGGCTATGAGCTTTCAAAAATGGCAAGTGAAAATGCTTTGGCGATTTTTGCTATAGGAACCTGTTCTAGCTTTGGAGGAATCCAAGCCGCAAGACCAAATCCTAGCAACGCGCAGCCTTTAAGCAAAGTAACAAGTAAAACTGTGATCAATGTTCCAGGCTGTCCTCCAAGTGAAAAAAATATAGTGGGTAATGTACTTCATTATTTATTATTTGGTGAGTTACCAGCACTTGATGTGTATAATAGACCAAAATGGGCTTATGGTTTAAGAATTCATGATCTTTGTGAAAGACGCGGACATTTTGATGCGGGTGAATTTGTACATGCTTTTGGAGATGAAGGAGCAAAACAAGGTTTTTGTCTTTATAAAGTAGGTTGCAAAGGACCTTATACTTTTAATAACTGCTCAAGAGAGAGATTTAACCAGCACACTTCTTGGCCTATTCAAGCAGGGCATGGTTGTATAGGTTGTTCTGAGCCTAATTTTTGGGATACTATGGGACCTTTTGAAGAGCCTATGGCTAGTCGTAAATTTGATACTGTTTTTGGTTTGGGTGCGGATAGTGTTTCAGATAAAATTGGTATAGGTGTGCTTACACTCACAGGCGTTGCTATAGCAGCACACGCAGTTATATCTTCCATGCAAAAAGATAAGGAATAAAAATGAGTCAAAAAATAATCGTAGATCCTATTACAAGAATTGAAGGGCATTTAAGAGTTGAAGTTGTTGTTGATGATAACAATGTGGTAAAAGAAGCTTATGCAGGCTCTACTTTGTGGCGTGGTATTGAAACCATAGTAAAAGGTCGTGATCCAAGAGATGCGGGTTTTATGACGCAAAGAATTTGCGGAGTTTGTACTTTTTCACATTATAAAGCAGGTATAGTTGCTGTTGAAAATGCTTTAGGTATTACTCCGCCTTTAAATGCGCTTTTAACAAGAACTTTAATGAATGCGGCTTTATTTTTACACGATCATATTGTGCATTTTTATCAACTTCATGGGCTTGATTGGGCTGATGTGGTAAGTGCTTTAAGTGCTGATGTTAAAAAAGCAAGTGATGAAGCTTTTAAATACACTCCAAATCCTTATGCAACAGGTGCAGATAAACTTCTTGAAGTGCAACAAAGACTGAAAACTTTTGTAGATAAAGGAAATTTAGGACCTTTTGCTAATGCGTACTATGGTCATCCAACTTATCGTTTAAGTCCTGAGCAAAATTTAATCGTTCTTTCTCACTATCTAGAATGTTTAAGAATTCAAAGAATCATTGCTCAATGTATGGCGATTTTTGGAGCTAAAAATCCACATCCACAAAGCTTAACCGTTGGTGGTGTAACTTGCGTTATGGATTTACTCGATCCTGCAAGAATGGGTGAATATATGGTTAAATTCCAAGAAGTGCAAGACTTTGTTAATCGTGCGTATTATCCTGATCTTGTGATGGCAGGAAAAGCTTATGCACATGAAGCAAGTGTTTTAAATGATATAGGGGTAAATAATCTTTATACCTTTAAAGAATTCCAAATCGGAAGAGATGAATGGCTTTTTGAAAGTGGTATTATTAAAAATGGAGATTTAAGCAAGGTTTATGAAGTAGAAGAAGATAAGATTACTGAAGAGGCAACTCATTCTTGGTATGCAGACAATGAACCTTTACATCCTTATGATGGCAAAACAAATCCAAATTATACAGGACTTGTAGATGGAGAAAGCGTAGATCATCATGGAAATAATGTCCATTCTAAAGTGTTTGATACTAAGGGTAAATATAGCTGGATTAAAGCTCCACGCTATGAAGGAAATCCTATGCAAGTAGGACCTTTAGCAAATATCGTTGTAAATTATGCTAAAGGTAATCAAAATGTTGTTCCTGTGGTAGATGAGTTCTTAAAAGAAACAGGACTTCCTTTAAATGCTGTATTTAGCACACTTGGAAGAACAGCTGCTCGTTGTATTGAAGCAAAAATCGTTGCAAATAATGCTTTAAAAGCGTTTAATAATTTAGTTGAAAATTTAAAAGTAGACCAGAGTACTTGTGCTCCTTATGTGATCGATAATTCTAAAGAATACAAAGGACGCTATATGGGGCATGTGCCACGCGGAACATTAAGCCATTGGTGTAGAATTAAAAATGGTGTTATTGAAAATTGGCAAGCTGTGGTGCCTTCTACTTGGAATGCAAGTCCAAAAGACGCAAATGGCGTAGGTGGAAGTTATGAGCAATGTTTGATAGGACTTAAAATCGCTGATGTAAAACAACCACTTGAAATCATTAGAAAAATTCACTCTTATGATCCTTGTATTGCTTGTGCGGTGCATGTAATGGATACTAAGGGCAATAATCTAAGTGAATATAAAGTGAATGTCAATTTATAAGGAGGCTTTCATGCAAAACAAAGAAGAAAAATTGCAAAGAAAAGCTGAATATGAATTTAGCATAGGTTTGCGTTTAACGCACTGGGTAAGAGCTATTGCTATAGTGATTCTTATTGGCACAGGGTATTATCTTTCCTATGTGTTCCAAAGCCCTATTAGTAACGGTGAACCCGTAAATTTTATGCAAGCAAAATACCGCTTAGTACATCAAGCGGTGGGTTTTGTTTTAATCGCTTGTATTATTTTTAAAGTATATTTGTTTTTCTGCGATAAGGTAAGCGCAAAAGAACGCAGAAGTGTATGGGATATTTTTAATATCAAATTATGGATAGAACAAGTAAAATTTTACATTTTCTTAGGAAAACATCCGCATTTAAAAGGGGTTTATAATCCTTTGCAATTTGTAACTTATTTTTTCTTTTATCTTGTGATGTTAGGTATCATTCTTACAGGGCTTATTCTTTATACTCATACTTACCATGAGGGCTTAGGTGGGCTTTTATATCATATTTTAAGACCGCTTGAAGCTGCAATGGGCGGTTTGGCCGATGTAAGAACTTATCATAGAATTTTGATGTGGGTGATTATGATTTTTGTGCCAGTACATATTTACATGGCGATTTTTAACGCAGTAAAAGGTAAAGATGGTGCTATGGATGCTATTATTAGTGGATATAAATTTGTAAAAGAAGAAAAGCATTGAAATTCTTAGTCCTTGGAATAGGCAATATCATGTTTGCGGATGAAGGCTTAGGCGTTCATCTTTGCAAACAACTTGAAAAAAACTACAAATTCACTCATTCTGAATTTACTTTAGATTTTGTTGATGGTGGAACTTTGGCTTTGCAGCTTAGCTATATCATCGCTCGATACGATAGACTTATCGTTTTAGATTGTATAGAAGCGCAAGGTGCGAGTATAGGAGATGTATTTTTCTTTCCTTATGATGCTATGCCTAATAAAATTAGCTGGAGTGGAAGTGCCCATGAAATAGAAATGCTTCAAACCTTACAATACATGGAACTTGCAGGAGATTTGCCTAAAACACATATCTTAGCTTGTGTGCCAAAGCGTATTGAAGCGATGAGTTTTAAGCTCTCAGATGAGCTTATACAAGGAGCTAAAATCATGGAAAAAACTTTACTTGACTTTTTAAGCAAGGAAGGTTTTACTTATGAAAAGATTGCGGATTTTTCTTTGCAAGAATTAGCCGATATTTCTTATAAAAATTACTAAATTTTTGTTCTAAAATTCATAGCTTTATTTAAAGAGATTAAATCCACATTTTCTAAATTTACACCACTTGGAATTCCTTGAGCGATTTTACTAAAAGTTAGGTTTAAGCCTTTAAATTTATCCTCTATAAAAAAGATGGTTGCATCAGAATTAATGCTATGTGTCAATGCAAAAATGAGCTCAGAGATATTTAGCTTAAGTATGATTTGCTTTAGTTTTTCGAGTTTTTCTTCATTTAACTCATCTAAAACAAAATATACCCCATTGTAACTTTGACTCTCTTCGAGTGTTAGTATATCTTTTGGGCTTTCAACTATACATAAAATGTTTTTATTTCTTTCTTCATCGCTACAAATTTCGCAAAGCTCATTTTCGCTTAAAGCACCGCATTGATCACAAGGTTTTATAAAGCGGATAGCATTTTCTATATTGTGTGCGAGTTTCATACCATCGATTTGATTATTTATGCAAAGGTGATAAGCAAGCCTTATGGCGGTTTTTTTTCCTATGGTAGGTAAATTTGCAAAACTTTCAACAAGTTCATTGAATTTTTCTAGGCCTTTTACCATTATTTTTCTTTATCTCCAAAGAAAATTTTAAAGCAATGTTTTCCATCATCATAAAAATAAATCAAATCAAAATTATGCAGTTTGCATACCTCTGAAACTATATAAAGTCCTAGTCCCATACCTTTGACTTGATTGTGTTTTTCTCTTGTAAAAGCTTCAAGATAATGCTCTATAGGCTCTGCTAAAGGTTTGCCTGGATTTTTAATGGTAAAACATTCTTTACAACAAAAAAGCTCACAAGTGCCATTGTTTGAGTATTTTAAGGCATTATCGATAAGATTTTTTAAAATTACAGAGAAAATTTCCATATCAACATTGATTAAAGCGTCATATCTTATATCGACTTTTACAACTTTATTAAAATCATCTATCATAAGGTGTTCTTTAGCTTCTTCAAGTATAGCGCTAAAACGACTAGGTTTAAAGTGTAAGTTGTAGTTTTTTGAAAATAAATTTTCGATTTTGGCAAATTCATTGATCAAAGAATCCATGCGTAAAAATATAGCGATAAGTCTTTCTTTTTGTCTGTCTTCTTTGATCATTTCAGAAATGATTCTCCCTTTTCCTATAGGGGTTTTTAACTCATGCATGATTGTTCTTAGGAAAAGTTGTCTTGATTGGATTAATTCTTGGTTTTTCTTAAAAGCTTTTTGAAATTCAAAGGCGATCTTGCCTACTTCATCTTCTTGATAGTCTAGAAAATCAGGTTGTTCCCCATTTGCAACTTCGGCAACTTGTCTTCTTAATTTTTTTAAAGGTTCTAAGGATTTTAATACAGAAAAATACATAAAAACAACCAACAAAGAAAAAGAGAAAAATCCTATCAATAAAAGATTATAAACCCTATCACTAGTATTTTCTTCATACAAGCCATCAAAATCTTTACATTGAACATCAAAATAAAGATTGCTATGATATTTTAAAGAAGAAAGAGTACAAAGCTCTCCGCCTGCTTTAAAAAGTGATTGTCCATTATTTCTTATAGCTTTTACAAGATTGGGATTTTGTATAGCGTTAAAACCGCTGTTTCCAAGATAAGCTCCTATTTCAACACCTGAAGTGTTTTCATAGGAGATGAGTAAATTTTTTATAAGATTTTCTTGTTTTAAACTTTCTTCTTCATTATAGGCATTCCCTTCTATTTTTAAAAGAACGATAAAAAGCACACAAACCAAGAAAAAAGTAACAACAAATAAAATAATCAGTTTGGTATGAATAGAATAATTTTTTGTCATCCTATCAGTTTATATCCTATACCTCTAACAGAAAAAATATGTTTTGGAGATTTTGAACTATCTCCTATTTTTACCCTTAAGCGACCGATGATAACATCAAGGCTTTTAGAATCTTTATCTTTTAGATTTTTACAGCGACTTACAAGCTGTTCTCTTGAAACACTATATCCGTGTTGTTGGATAAGGTATTCTAAAATTTCAAATTCAGCAGGAGTAAGTGTTAAAACCTTATCTTCATAGGTGATCTCATGTCTTCTTTCATCAATTTTGAAAGCAGAGTTAATATTTTCATTATTAGTGTGTTCAACTCTTTTTGTGCGACGAATAAGACTCATAATCCTTGCATACATTTCTTTTGGATCGTAAGGCTTTGGTAGATAATCATCAGCACCGATTTGAAGCCCCACAACTTTATCGCTTAAGTCACCTCTAGCCGATGAGATGATAATAGGAATATTGCTTTTTTGTCGGATTTCTCTACAAACTTCAAGACCATCAATTCCAGGTAAAGTTAAATCTAAAATCAGACAATCATAGCCTTGAATACCCACATTTAAAGCACTTTTAGGATTTTCAAAATTTGTGATTTTAATATTAAATTGCGCTAAATATTCAGATAATAATTGTGCAAAGTCAGGATCATCTTCTATCATCAACACATTAATCATTCTAGTGTCCTTGTAAATTTTTATGTAGTCTTTAAAATCTTTACATAATTTTATTTAAAATTTGATAAATTATTGATTTTATTTTTGCTAAAATTATATTTTTGAATTTTTAAAATTAAAATTCTAGTAAAATTTTAAATTTTTTAAAGGAATAATGTGGAAATAAGTTATTATGAAATTCTTGAAATCACGCAAAATGCTGATAAAGAAACCATAAAAAAAGCCTATAGAAAAATGGCTTTAAAATATCATCCTGATAGAAATCAAGGTGATAAAGAAGCAGAAGATAAATTCAAGCTTGTTAATGAAGCCTATGAGGTTTTAAGCAATGATGAAAAGCGAGCTATTTATGATAGATACGGAAAAGATGCTTTAAAAGGCGGTGGATTTGGTTCTAGTAGCTCAGGTTTTGGTGGTTTTGAGGATTTAGGAGATATATTTTCTAGTTTTTTTGGAGAAGGCTTTGGCTCATCGCGTCGTAGAAAAAGTTCAAATGATGAGAAAATCCCTTCAGATTTTATCGTTAATTTAAAATTAAGTTTTAAAGAAGCGGTTTTTGGTTGTAAGAAAAATATAGACTTTACTTATAAATGCTCTTGTAAAACTTGTAATGGAACAGGGGCTAAAGATGGAAAGCTTCAAACTTGTCCAAAGTGTCAAGGTAGAGGACAGGTTGGGGTTTCTCAAGGTTTTATCACTTTTGCACAAACTTGCCCTGATTGTCAAGGAATTGGAGAAAAGGCTAGTGAAAAATGTAGCGATTGTAAAGGTTTGGGTTATAATGAAAGCAAAGATAGTGTCGAGCTTAATATCCCAGAAGGTGTGGATACAGGTATGAAACTTCGTGTCAATGCTAAAGGCAATATCTTAAAAAATGGCACTAGAGGGGATATGTATGTTAAGGTCATCGCTGCTGAAGACGATACTTTTATCAGAGATGATGATGATATATATATAGAATTTCCAGTGTTTTTTACCCAGGCTATCTTAGGACAAAGTATAAAAGTCCCTACCATACGCGGTGAAGCGACTTTAAATTTACCAAAGGGTGCTAAAGATGGACAAAGATTTGTTCTTGAAAAAGAAGGGGTAAAAGATGTTCATAGTTCTCGCATAGGAAATCAAATTGTTCAAATTTCTATCAAATTTCCAACTTCTTTAAACGATGAACAAAAAGAACTTTTAGAAAAACTAAGTGAAAGTTTTGGTATCAAAGATGGTATGCATCAAGAGCAAAAAGGACTTTTTGAAAAAATCGCTAATTGGTTTAAGTCTTAATTTTCCTAAAGCTTTTTAGCTTGGGAAAATTTTTTATATAAATTTAAGTTTTAAAAATCAGGCATAAAAAAAAGCGGAGCAAAACCCCGCCTTGAAGTTAGACCTGAAAGCTTCTTAGAATTTGTAAAGAGCTTGAAGTCTTACAGTGCTATGATCAGCACTTTCATTAGTGTTTACACCTTGATCTAGGTTCACATAAGAATAGAATGCTGAGAAGTTAAGTTTTGGAGAGTATTTGTAATCTACTCTTGCAACAGCTTCAAGTTTTTTACCACCACCTAAATGATTAGCAGCTTCTGTTTTTGTTCCACCGTATACGAAGTCAGCACCAACGCGAACTGTTTCGTTGAAAGTATATCCACCAGTCACATAACCGAAGATATTTCTACCAGTATCACCATTTAGTCTTGAACCAGTAGTATAGAAAATTTCCTCACCTGCAAGTAAAGAGCTAAGATTACCTTGATCATCAATTATAACAGTAGAAGCTTTTTCTTTGTCACCATAATATAAACCACCAAGGCTAGCATCCCAACCATTTACTTCAATACCACCTTTTAATGCAAAGAAATTACCATTGGCATATCTAGTACTATCAAGATCACTATCAACGCTATTTCCTAAGTAAGCACCTTCAAGTGTCCAGTTGATTCCATCAAAGATAGTTGTGCTATAAGATGCATCTAAAGCATAGAAGAATGCTACTTGATCCCAATAAGCTAACCATAATTGTGGGTTGAATTGTCCGCCAGCAAGATCATAAGAACCTACAGCAGCAGCACCGTAAAGATTTCCGATTGAATCAGGGTTAAATTGGCTTCCATTATGCCCTAATAAATCTGCACCTTGCTCTGCAGTCATGAAGCTATCTACAGCAAAAGCAGCTAGAGTTAAACCATCGATGCTGTTATTTACTACTTTAACACCTGTTCCAACTAAACCATCAATAGCGTTATCCGTCCAGATAAGGTTTAATTGTTGTTTACCAGCGATTACACTTGTAGCAACATCTTCATTTGTATAAGTTAAGTATAATTGACGAACAAAAAGTCCTTTTTCGGCATTTGTTGCGTTATCAACACCAGTGCCACCATCAACAGCGTTGTAGTCAAACTGAATGAAAGCTTTGAAGTTATCAGCTATAGCAGCACTGAAGTTAACTTGTGCTCTATATTTGTGATCTTGTTTGTTGTTGTTTAAATTTGAGTTGTTAACGAAATTTTTATCAAAATTACCTGTATCGTATCTGTATCTTAATACACCTGATACATCAACATCTTTGATCGCTTCTTCAAGTGGAGTAGCGTTAGCTGCTGAAAAAGCACCTGCAGCAAGAGCTGCAACTAAACTAAGTTTAACTAGTTTCATGAGAATTCTCCTTGTCAAAAATTAATAAAACATTGTAATTGTAGCACATAAATTTGGAGTTTTTTCTTAAGAAGCACTTAAAATAGTAAAAATTTTAAATCCGAAGGATAAAAACATCTAAAGAAAAGCCTAGCTAAAGGGATTTAAGCTAGGCGTGTAATTTTAAGGAGTTTTTCTTATGAATGTTTTTCGGTTCGTTTAGAAGTATAAGCCTAAAAAGTAAACGAGAAGTAATATATAGTTGTTTTAAATTATTTTGATAAAAAAACAAGTAAATTTTTACAAGCTAGGGATAAAATTTTATAAGTTTCATCAAAATTCCCGCTATACCAAGGATCAGGGACTTCATCGTAGTTTAGACTAGGACTAAAATCAGTGATTTTTAAAACTTTGTTTTGGGTGTTGGTGAAGTTTTTTAAAACATTTTTGAAGTTAGAATTGTCCATGGTGATTAAAAAATCGCTTTCATCGCAAAGCTTTTGAGTGAGTTTTTTGCTTGTGAAGTTTTTGTGTTCTATGTTAAGTTGAGCAAGTTTGTTTTTGGTGCCATAGTGCATACCTTCTCCATCGTGTTCTCCTGAAGTTCCAGCACTGCTTATAAAAAATTCTTTTTCTAAATTTGCTTTTTTGACAAGATCTTTCATGATAAATTCTGCCATAGGCGAACGGCATATATTGCCTAAGCATATAAAGAGTATTTTTTTCATTTCTATCCTTGAGTTTTAATTAAAAATTATAAAAAATATCATACAATAAATCCATGGAAAATTTCAATAGAACTTTGCTTGTGTGTTGGTTTGGTGTTTTTACCACAAGTATGGGGCTTAGTCAAATCGCTCCGATTTTGCCTTTTTATATCAAAGAACTAGGACATGTTGATACGAGTGAAATAGCGTTTTACTCAGGGCTTGCTTTTGGGATCACTCCGCTTTTTATGGCTGTTTTTTCACCTTTGTGGGCTTTTTTGGGTGCAAAGTATGGTTATAAAAATATGCTTCTTCGTGCAAGTTTTGGAATGTCGGTTTTAACCTTATGGCTTAGCTTTGCTCATAGTGCTTTAGAAGTAGTTTTTGTGCGGGGTTTAACAGGGATAATTTCGGGTTTTACTTCTGCTGCTGTTGTGTTTATCGCTGTGATAGCACCTAAAGAAAAAGTCGCTTATGCTTTAGGAACTCTTTCTACGGCTTCTATAAGTGGAAGTTTGCTTGGGCCTTTGTTTGGTGGCTTTGTGGCTGAATTTTTTAGTATTAGTGCGGTTTTTGATATGGTGGCTTTTTTGATCGCTTGTTCTTTTGTGACGATTTATTTTTTCATCCATGAGAGAAAAATTCAAAAAGAGGCGAAGAAAAATACTCAAAAAGTGAAAGAAAACAAAACCCTTATTATCGTTCTTTTTATCACTACTTTTGTGATACAATTTGGTACTTTTGGAGTGATGCCGATTTTAAGTATCTATGTTGAGCAAATTCATCAAGGTGGAAATTTGGCTCTTTGGGCGGGTATAGTAGTGGCTGCAAGTGGGATTAGCAATCTTTTTTTCGCACCAAAACTTGGAAAAATCGCCGATAAGATAGGGCCTAGTAAGATTATTTTTGGAGCTTTGATATTTTGTGGAATTTGCTTTTATTTGCAGGCTGTAGTAAGTAATGTTTATACGCTTATTTTCGTGCGTTTACTTATAGGTGTAGGACTTGGAGGGCTTTTGCCTTGTGTGAATGCCTTGCTTAAAAAAAGTGTGAGTGCTAAAAATTTAAGTGTGATTTTTGGTTTTAATCAAACTTGTCAATTTTTGGGAAATTTTTGTGGAGCTTTTGGCGGAGGGCTTATGGCTTCACATTTTAGTGTGGAATTTGTTTTTACTTTTGTGTGTTTGATTTTTATCATTAATGCTTTTATTTTCTTAGCGTTTGAGAAAAAATATATCTTTTCAAATCAAGGTTTATAAATTTAGAAAGGTTTAAAATGGAAATGATTTTATTTGTTTTAGTGATGATTTTACTTGTACTTTTGTTTGTAGTGCTTTTTAGGCAGTATAAAAGCCCTAAAATAGAAGAAAAAAGCACGCAAAGTTTTAGCGATATCATGCAGCTTAAATCCATAGGAGAATTAAGTGTTTTTCAAGTTTTTAGTAAAGAGATTGTCACTAAAAAAGATAGCGCTTTTAATGGAATTTGGAAAAATCTTTTAGGATGGTCTTTGAGTGAAAGACAGATTGCTTTGATTTTTGAATTTGAGATCACTTTCTTGTATGATTTAAGGGATAAAAACTTTGATATTTTGCCTTTAGGGGACGATGCTTATAAGATCATCATGCCAGAGTGTAGATACAAACACAGCATCATAGATATGAAATTTTATGATGAAAAAAATGCTAAATTTTTACCTTTTTTACTGCCTGATTCTATCAATAGTACGGGGATTAGTTTTAGCGAAAGTGATAAAAACAAACTCATAAAAGAAGCCAAAGATGAGGTTAAAGACTTGTCTTTAAATCTTATCCAAAATTTAGAAAGCAAAATTCATAAAAGCGCTAAGGATACTTTAGAAGCTATTGCTAAAGGTTTTGGAGCTAAGAGAGTGGAATTTGAATTTAAGGATAACACACAAAAGCTAGATATTAACTAGCTTTTTTCTTGTTTTACTTGGGGGGGGGTAATGCTTAGTTTGTTATTTTGTAAATTTTTTGATTATTTCATAGTTTTGTAAAAGCTGTTCAAAAGAAAAATTTAAATTTGCAGGAGAAGTTGAGGGTAGGGCTATGGCTTCTAAGCGAGGGTGGAATTTAATAAAAAATTTATAAGCACTTTGTCCAGTAGTAAAAATGGCTTGGATTTTGGTTTGAGAAAGGATCGGGCTTAAATCATTGGCTTTTGCATAACTTATAGTTTTATCATCTGAATTTTTTATCTTGCAACTTTGAAGTACATCCCAAAGAGCGATATGTTTTTTTCTTAAAAAGGCTTGTTGTTCTGTGATATTTTCTAATCTTACATCAAAAAGTGTTTCTAGTATAGGCCAAAAACGATTTCTTGGGTGTTGATAATAAAAGCCATCTTGTCTTGATTTTACCGAAGGAAAAGATCCTAAAATTAAGATTTTAGAATCTTTGTCAAAAAAAGGCTCAAAAGGATGAGTTAGAAATTCACTCACTCACACAAATCCACAGAAATTTTTCCGTTTTTAATTTCGCTGATTTTAACTTTTAAGCTTTGGTTTTCGCTTAAATTAAGATGCTTGCTTTTTGAACTATGCAATAAACCATCAACACCATTTTTAAGTTCCACAAAGGCTCCAAAAGGAGCGATTTTTTTAACAATACCTTGAAATTCTTGCCCAAGTTCAAAGCCTGATATATCTTTGTCTTTAGAGCCTTTTTTAGTTCCTTTTTGAGAGCTTGTGATGTTTATGATGTAGTCTTTTGCGGCTTTGATTTGCTCGTTTTGATTACCTGCTATTTTTACTTCACCTTTTTCGCGATCTAAGTCTATAGAAACGCCAAATTTTTCTACGATTTCTTTGATGGTTTTTCCGGCTTGTCCTATGATATCAACGATTTTTGAAGGATCAACGCTAAAAAGCTCAAGTTTAGGTAAAACTTCTTCATTGACTATGATTTCTTTGGCGGCTTCTTCCATGATATTTAGAATGTGAATTCTTCCTTCTTTGGCTTGGTATAAAGCTTGTTTTAGTGTTTCTTGATCGATTCCACCTAGTTTTATATCCATTTGAAGAGCAGTAACGCCGTCTTTGCTTCCTGCTACTTTAAAGTCCATATCCCCATCATGATCTTCAAGTCCCATGATATCTGTTAAAACAGCATACTTGTTATCTTCAAAGATAAGCCCCATGGCTACTCCTGCAACAAGTTTTAAGCTTGGCACTCCTGCTGCTTTTAAGGCTAAAGATCCGCCACAAACCGTTGCCATAGAACTTGAGCCATTGCTTTCTAAAATTTCACTGACTAAGCGGATTACATAAGGATAGTTTTCATCCACACTTGGATAAAGTGCTCTTTTGGCTAAATTTCCATGTCCTAGTTCTCTTCTTCCTGGAGCTTTGATAGGACTTGCTTCGCCTACTGAAAAACCTGGAAAATTATAATTTACCATAAAGCGTTCGCTTATAGGATTTTTTTCTGTAAGCAAGTCTATCATTTGAGCATCGTTTTCTCCGCCTAAGGTTGCAACCACTAGGGCTTGAGTTTGTCCACGAGTGAAAAGACAAGAACCATGAGCGTTTGGTAAGATGTTGGTTTCTATACTAATAGGACGAACTTCGTTTAAACTTCTACCATCAGCTCTTTTGCCTTCATTTAAAATTTGCTCACGAATAAGTTTGCGTTTGACTTTAGCTAAGGTATTTAAGACACTTTCTTCACTCCAGTCTTTAGCGATTTCAAGATTTGAAATTTCTTTAGCGATTTTATTTAGTTCGCTTGCTCTTTCGCTTTTTGCCATTTGGTTGATGGCTTCTTTGATTTGTTTTTGGAAATTATTTTCTATAAAAGCTAAAATTTCAGGATGTTCAATCTCATTTTTTAGTTCGATTTGAGAATTTTTTCTGTGTTTGCTAAAGGCTTCTTCATAAGCATTTGAACCATTTAATATAGCTTTTTGAGCTAAATTTAGAGCTTCTAAAATTTCATCTTCGCTAAGTTCATTCATATTTTGTGAAGTGGTTTGAGTTAAAACATCAGCATAAGGAGCTTCGATAAAGATTTCATTTTCTTTTTGATCAGGTAAGGCTCTCATTTCTATCATCAAAAGCTCATCTTTTACACCTGCTACATAGAGATCTAGGGTGCTATTTTGAAGCTCTTCATTGTTTGGATTGAGTATGAAATTTCCATCTATCTTTCCTATACGCACACCACATACTGGAGCTTTCATAGGTATATCACTAAGATAAAGTGCCACGCTTGCGGCATTTAAGCTCATTACTTGTAAATCTACTTTAGGATCAGCTGAGAGAACCATCACAACGATTTGAGTCGGATAAGCATAGCCTTTTGGAAAAAGAGGGCGTAAGCTTCTATCAATAATGCGTGCTGTTAAGGTTTCTGCATCGCTTGGCTTGGTTTCTCTTTTGACATAACCACCAGGGATTTTTCCTGCGGCATAAGCTTTTTCGATGTATTGAACGGTTAGAGGTAAAAAATCTTCTTCAACTTGTTTTTCTTCTCTTGCAACCGTAGCTAAAACAACGCTTCTACCTTGTCTCATTAAAACAGCACCAGCAGCTTGTTTGGCGACTTTATCTATATCAAATATTTCTGTATTTTTGTTAATTTCTATGCTGTATTGCATTATTTTTCCTTTTTTGCCAGACAATAAATTTGTAAAATTTTTAAAAATATTTAGCAAATTTCATCCTTTTTAAATTTTGTTTTCACTTTCTGCTAATGAGAAGTCATATTTTACTCCTCCTAAAGGATAGAAGTTGAAAATAAAATAAACTCCGCTTTGATTTTTGGCTGTGATACCACCGCTTGTAAGTTGTGGATCGATTCTTTCTCTATACATTAAAGAATAATTCCAACATTTTCTTTGGTAAGTATAGCCAAGTTCCCACATGTTTGCATGAGCTCTTTGAGTATCAAACCAAATCCCACCAAATAGATTGTAATTAGGTGTGGCAATATAGTTTGCTCTTGTGCCAATAAAGCTGTATTTTCCATACTCATCATTTTGATAAGCATGAGAAAACATCCAGTTAAATTTTGAATTTGTATTGACTTCTATTTGACTGATGACATTAGTAAAGCGACTTTGCTCATAAGAGTAAAGCACTTCGCTGTTAAGATTGATATTTTCATTAAAATAATAAGTTAAAAGATTTTCAAGTTCATAGAATTCGTTTTGTTTATTAAGATAATCAAGTGAAATTCTGTGTTTGAGCTTTTTTTGTCCTTCGTTGTTATAGAAATATTGTACAGCATAAAGACTTATATGTTCATCTTCTTTTTCATAATCTTGAAGATAATCTTGCGTGATTTCACCTGATTTTGCTCCTGGTAAAACATAATTTACACCCAAATTTAAAGTATGAAAGAAATTTTCATAAGCTTTTGAAAGATCGGTATAGAGGTTAAAATCATGAGTGTTTCTGAAATAATGCTCATGGTTTCTTTCGGGATCGTTGCTATAATTTACAAAAGAAGCATAAAATCTTTCTGTAAAAGTAAAGTGTAAAAAGTCTCCAAAAAAAGCATTGTGATACGAGATAGGCAAGTCTAAATTTAGCTCATTTGCATAAGAACCAGCAGGTCGGTAAAAATTATGAAATGAAGCATCAAATGAATAACGCAGGCGTTCATCAAAAAGGTTATTTAAAAATCTATGATATTGAAAGCTTGGATATTCTTGTAAGGTTGTATTGTTGCTAAGTTTAGATGTGTCGATATAATATCTTGCATAAGCTCCGTAAAAATTGTTTTCATCGGCTAAAAAATAATTGATTTTTGAGGTTACAAGCGAGTTAAGATCTCGATAATCCCTACTTCCTAAATTTAAATAATCCACATCGTTGAGATAGGTTGCATCTATCCATAGGCCTTCTTGAAAATTATCACTGAGTAAAGATTTAATTAAATCATCTCTTGAGTATTTTAGTTCTACCCCATAGTGGGTTTGATTTTTTAAATTTTCATCGTGGTAATAAGAAGAGTTTTCTCGAAAGGCGCCAAAATTCATTTCTCCTATAGAATTTGGAGAATCGACAAATCTTAAAGTCGAATAAAGTCCAAAACCACGGTTTGTTCGAATTTGTGGATCAAGTTCTAAATCCCAATTTTCTTGAGTGGCTATATAAATAGGTTGTTCATAGTATAAGCCCTCGCTGCTTTTTAAAACGATTTTTGGGATTAAAAGCCCGCTTTGTCTATGAGTATCAGCGCTAAACCCAAAATAAGGTAGGTAAAAAACTGGGGTATTTTTAACATATAATCTTGCATTGTAAAGATGAACAAAGTTGGTTTCACGGTTAAGCCAGCCTTTTGAAAAACGAATTTCCCAATCAGGATCTTCAACATTGCAGCTTGAAACTGCTGAAATTTTACTTTCAAAGACTTTGTCGTTTAAATGACTTGTTTTGCTTTGAAACCATACTTCAAGATTGTTATTGGAAAAGAAAAAATTACTAAAATCGGCTTGATTGGAATTTAGGTTGATTTTAGCATAATCAGAATGCGATCTTTCGTTTTGTCCTCTTAGGATGTTAACATCGCCAAAAAGCTCAACATCTCCGGTTTTTTCATTGTAAATTGCTTTATTGGCAGTGATGAAATAAAAATCAGAAAAAATAATAACATCATTGTTCGCAGTAAGAATATCACCTTCTTTTTTTGCATCAAGAGCATAAATATCAACTTGTGCTGCATTTAAAGCTATGCTAGTTCCTAATAATAGAGAAAATTTACGCCACATCAACTACTATTGTCCTTGCTAAATAATCTTCCCAAGTTTTGCGCAAATCATTGCTTAAAGCCCAAGCAAATCCGAGCATAAAAGCCATAGCACTAACTTGTCTTATGGCAGATCTGATACAGCTTTGAATGAGATTGGGTTTATCAAGAAGATTTTCATCCAAGATGATAATCTTACACAATATTTTTCCTAAACTTGCTCCATAAAGATAAGTAAAAATTGTTTGATAGCTAAAATGAAGCAAGATGAAGCCAAGGTAAAAATTTCCTATAATTTGAGTTGTTTCAAATAAATCTTTTGCTTGGATTAGACGATCATAAAAAATGATAAACACAATCAAAGAAATAACCATATCATCGATTAAAAAAGCTAGAACTCTTTTTCCAAAACTTGCTATTTTTAGATTTTCACGCTCTAAGCGGTCTTGTAAATTTTCTTTCATTTAAGAACCTGATGAGCGATGTCTTTTCTGTATTGTTTTCCTTTGAAATTTACATTATCACAAAGTTTATAAGCATTTTTTTGCGCTTCTTCTATACTTTTTCCTGTGCCAACGCAAACTAAAACTCTTCCACCATCAGCCATTAATTTGCCATCTTCTAGGCTGACTCCAGCATAAGAAATATGAGAGTTTTCAGGAATGTTATTTACAGTAATTTCACTTTTTGGTGAACTTTTGTAAGGATAGTTTTCACTTGCGCATACAACCCCTACTGCAAATTCTTTTTTGATTTTGATTTTTGAGTGTCTTAAGCGTCTTTGAGTAGCAGCTAAAATAAGTTCTAAAGGATCTTCGATTAAAGGCATTAAAACTTCACATTCAGGATCGCCAAAGCGAACGTTAAATTCTAATACGTAAGGTTTATTTCCAACGATCATAGCACCTATAAATAAAACACCACAAAATTCCGCTCCTTCTTTTTTCATACCTGCTAAAGTTGGTAAAATAATATCTTTTTGAACTTTTCTAAGCAAGCTTTCATTTGCCAAAGAGCTAGGAGCGTAAGCACCCATTCCACCAGTATTTGGCCCTTGATCATTATCGAGTAATTTTTTGTGATCTTGTGCTGCAGGAAGTAAAACAAAATCATTGCCATCACATACTGCAAAAATGCTTAATTCATAACCATCTAAAAATTCTTCAATTACAACGAGTTTTCCAGCATCTCCAAAGCTTTCTCCGCTCAGCATTTTAGCCGTTTCTTCTATGGCTTCTTCATGAGTTTTAGCTATGATAACACCTTTTCCTGCGCAAAGTCCATCGGCTTTTACTACTATAGGAGGGGTTAAACTATATATAAAATTTTTTGCTTTTTCAATGTCATTTGTATTTAAAAATTTGGCTGTTTTGATACGGTATTTTTTAAGAAAGCTTTTCATAAAAGATTTTGAGGTTTCAAGCATTGCAGCAGCTTTACTTGGCCCAAAAATAGCAAGTCCTTGTTGTTTAAAAATATCTACAACCCCTTCAGCTAAAAAACTTTCACTTCCTACTATACAAAGATCAAAACCTTTTTCTTTTGCATAGGTTGCTAAAACTACTGGATCTTTTAGGTTTAAATTTGTTCCAAGACTTTCGGTAGCGCCATTTCCAGGAGCAAAATAAAACTCTAAATTTTTGTCTACTCTTCTTAAGGCTAAAGCAATAGAATATTCTCTTGCACCACTACCCAAAATCATTATTTTCATTTATATCTCCTTTTAAACCCAAACAGCCGTTTAACAAAGATTGACCCCAAAAAGTCAAAGAAAACCGCTAGGTAATTTTTAAAGGCTGCAACTTCTCGCTTTTTTCAAAGCTCAAACGATGCCACAGAACACGGTAAATCACACAATCGCAGTTAATAAAAATGTGTTGGATCACTTTAAATACTACAAACTGTTTAGGCAAGGAAATTATAACTTAATTTAGCTTAAATTTCTATGTCTTAAATCAGTTTAAATTTGGTTTTTCCTGATTTGTCAAAATGCTTTCCTTGTAAAATAATATCGGCAACATTTTCCCAAACATGTTTTTCATCAATATAGACTATATCAAAGGTGTTATCACGCATTAAAGATTGATAATTTACTTTTTTAGGTGCGTATTTTACTAAATAATACGGATTTTGTGAAAAGTTTTCAATTTTTAATTTGCATAATAAATCTAAATCCGATGTGACAACTAAAAATTTTTTTCTTTGTTCTTTTGTGATTTTTTGAATATACACTAAAAGTTTTTGATCAAAAGGATTTAGAGCGGATTTATTTAAGCGACTTAAGTAATGTTCTGCAAAAGAAAGAGAACAGAAAGAATTTTCTATATTACTCATAGTAAAATAAGAATTTTTAACCCCTGATGATTTTAAAGATAAGTGCCAAATTTTGACATCCATTATGGTTGCACATAGATTTAAACCTGTGACAATTTTTTTAAAGAGCTTTTCTCGTGAAAGTTTAAAAGCATTTTCGAAAATATTGTAATTTTTCTTATAAAAATCTTCCCTTATAGCATCAAGTCTTTTTAGTGTTGTTCTGTAGTATTCTGCTTCTTTTTGTAGTTTAGCCAATCTTTCTTGTCGTGCTTTAAGTTTTTCAGGGTCTGCATTGGTCGCATTGCTTTTAAGATTTATTTCAGATTGTAAAGTTTTCATTTGTGCTTCAAGTGAGGCTAGACGATTTTTTCTTGTATCTATGGTGGCTACTAAAGCTTGGTAATGACACTGCAAAGATAAAAAAGTTTCGTTAAAAATTTTAGTGATATTTGGTTTTTGATCAGCTATCATTTGCTTATACGAATTCTCTAAATGCATCATGATGCTTTTTAATGCGCTAAATTGGGTTTGGTCTATGCTATTATCCATAAAAATTAAAGTATCATAAGCTTTAAATAAAAATCTTTTAAGTATAAGATAATCAAGTATACAAGGAATTTCCTTTTCATCTTGTAGATTGGCTTGAAGCGTTTCTACGGATAAAATTTCATGGGCAAAATATTTTTGTATAGCTTGAGGTATAGTAAAAGAAAGAGGAATTTTTTCTATAGTGTCAAAGTCTGTTGTTCTATAGAGTTCTGTTATATAAGCACTTCTTCTTGAGTTTTGCAAGTCTTCTAATTCATCATCATTATCAGTTTTCCAAAAATCATGCTCAGTGATAAAATCCCCTTCTTTGAATTCTTGAAATTTTGAAGGTTTTATACCTGTTATGGTTTTACTTGTTTGAACGAGTTTGCCGTCTTCTGCTTTTTTTTCGCTAGAAAGAGTTCTAAATTCCACAAGCATACCAACACTTGGCATACTTTTTTTATCATTCCAAATTTGGCGATTAAAGTCAAAAAAGGTATTTGCTGAGTTTGTAACGGTTCCACGTCCTGTAGAATCCATATAAATAGCTATTTTTCCATGCATATTTCTTCCTTGAAATTTCTTAAATAAATTCTAGCCTTATTTTTATAAAAATTTTATATTAAAAATAAGAGCTAGAAAAAATGGATTATTCCCATTCTATAGTTGCAGGTGGTTTGCTTGAGATATCATAAACAACGCGATTTATACCTTCTACTTCATTGATGATACGGCGACTTATGTTTTCTAAAATTTCGTAAGGTAAATGCGAGAAGGTAGCTGTCATACCATCACTTGCATCTACAACGCGTATACAAACTGCATTATCATAAGTGCGGTTATCCCCCATAACTCCAACGCTTTTAACATTTAAAAGTACGCAAAATGCTTGCCAAGTTTTATCATACCAACCTGTACTTTTAAGTTCCTCAAGTAAAATTACATCAGCCTTGCGTAATAGTTCTAAGCTAGCGCGATTTACTTCTCCCATAATGCGTATAGCAAGACCTGGCCCAGGGAAAGGATGACGATAAACTACTTCTTTGCTAAGTCCAAGCTCAAGTCCTAAGGCACGCACTTCATCTTTAAAAATTTCTTTTAAAGGCTCTATGAGTTTAAGATTCATTTTTTCAGGTAAGCCCCCTACATTATGATGACTTTTAATGGTTTTGCTTGCACCTACAACAGAACTTTCTATGATATCAGTATAAAGTGTGCCTTGAGCAAGATATTTTACATCTTTATGTTTTTTTGCTTCTTCTTCAAAAACTTCTATAAAGGTATTTCCTATGATTTTTCTTTTTTGTTCAGGATCTGTGACATTAGCTAAGCGACTTAAGAAAATTTCACTTGCATCAATGCTGATGAGATCGATGCCTAAAGTGTTTTTAAACATAAATTCAACTTGTTCTTTTTCTCCACTTCTTAAAAGTCCATTATCTACAAAAACTACTATAACTTGCTCTTTTATAGCACTAGCTAAAAGTGCAGCAACTACGCTACTATCTACTCCGCCACTTACAGCACAAAGCACTTTATCATTGCCTACTTCTTCGCGGATTTTTTCTGCTTGAGTTTTTGCAAAAGAACCCATATTCCAAACACTTTCACAATTGCAAGCATATTTAGCAAAATTTTTTAAGATATTTTTGCCAAATTCGCTGTGTTGTACTTCTGGGTGAAATTGTAGAGCAAAGAATTTCTTATCTTCGTTTCCAAAAACACAAAAAGGGCTATTTTCACTTGTGGCTAAAACTTCAAAACCTTGAGGTAAATTTTCTACTTTATCAGAATGACTCATCCAAACGGTTTGTTTTTTTGGAAGATTTTTAAACAAAGCGTTATCTTTTTTAATTTCTATGTTTGCTTTGCCGTATTCTTTATGTCCTGCAGGTGCTACTGTAGCTTTGTAATGATGTGCCATAAGCTGCATACCATAACAAATTCCAAGAACAGGTAGATTTAAGTCAAATATACCTTTATCGCAAAAATACGCATCAGTTGCATATACACTTGCTGGACCTCCACTTAAAATAATACCTTTTGGTTCTTTCGCCTTAATATCAGCTAAGCTTACATTAAAAGGTAAAATTTCTGCATAAACTCCTTGTTCCCTTAAGCGTCTTGCTATAAGCTGAGTGTATTGAGAGCCAAAGTCTAAAACTAAAATATCTGCTTTTTTCATTATTTACCACCTATGTAATTGTTCGTATTTTTTAATGGTTTTTACTGAACCATTTTGTTCATAGCTTGTGTATTGAGGGTTGCCTTTATATCCGCAAGCACAGAAGAAAATTAAGAAAAGAAATGCTAAAATCATCTTATGGGAAAAAGAAATAATATTAAGATGACTAAAAATGCTAGTGCTGTTATTAATGAATTGATGGATAAACCTCATTATAAGCCTTTAAAAACCTTATTTTTTTGCAAAGATTTTTTAAGTTCTTTTCCGCTTGCTAAGCAACGTTTGATTGCTAAAATTTATGTAAAAAATCATATTTTAAATATAATAACCTTACATCCAGCAGCTTATCAAGAATTAAATCATGATGATAGCAAAATTTATATTAAATTTCTCATAAAAGCATATGGACAGAAATATCCTTTAAGTGGATTTGTTGATATAAAAGATATAAAAATCTTTTCTCAAAAATACACTTATGCGGCAAATAAAAACAAAAATGATGAAAAACTCTCTAAAAATTCTTATTTGGAGCTTTCTAAGGGTGAATTTAAAAATTGCTTTAAAGATAAAAAATTATTTAAAAAATTTGAAGATTTAAGAGAGCTTATAAAAAAAGGTTCTAATCTTGACTAAAGAGAATTTAGAAAATGAGTTAAAAACTCTTCCTAATAGTACTGGCGTTTATCAATACTTCAATCAAGAAGGAAAGCTTTTATATGTAGGCAAGGCTAAAAATCTTAAAAATCGTGTCAAATCTTATTTTGCCTTTACTCCAAATTTACATGCAAATCCAAGAAATTCTTTAAGAATTCAAAAAATGATTGAAGAAACAGTGCATTTGGAATTTATTGCTACTAATTCAGAGGCTGATGCTTTGATTTTAGAAAATTCTTTTATCAAACAACTGCATCCAAAATATAATATTTTGCTAAGAGATGATAAAACTTATCCTTATATTTATGTAGATTTTGAAGAAGAATTTCCACGCTTTGAGATCACTAGAAAATTAGTAAAAAAAAGCAAAATTAAATATTTTGGCCCTTTTTTTAAAGGCGCTAGAGAGCTTTTAGATGCGCTTTATTTATACTATCCTTTAAAGCAAAAAGCAAGTTGTAAATCCCCTTGTATTTTTTATCAAATTTCTCGTTGTCTTGCGCCTTGTGATAAACTCATCAGCAGGGAAAAATACCTTGAAATTTTAGATGAGGCTATACACGCACTTTTAAATCCTAGTGTTTTGCTTAAAAACTTAGAAAAACAAATGCTTGTTTTAGCACAAAATGAAAATTACGAAGAAGCAGCTAAAGCAAGAGATCAGATTGCAATGATTAAAGATTTGGAAGTTAAGGTTGAAATAGATATTGCAAAATTAGAAGATTTTGAAGTATTTGCTTTAGCTTTTAAAAATTCCATGCTTTCAACCTTGCGTTTTGTGGTGCAAAATGGAAAAATTATCAGTGCAAATTCTAAGATTACTCCTATAAAAAATGATATACAATGGGATAAAAATGAAATTTATAAGCAACTGATTTTAGAAAATTTTAGCATGGATATTCCTTTGCTTTCAAATGTTATTTATGTTTATGAAGAATTTGAAGATAGAGTGTTTTTAGAAGAAATTTTAAGCCAAAGGTTTGATAAAAAAATCAGTATTAAAATCCCTAAAATAGGAGAAAAAAGAAGAATTTGTGATTTGGCTTTTCAAAATGCCCTTTTAAATATAGAAAAAGAGCAAAAAAATCATGATTTTACTATACAAAAAGAATTAAAGTTTTATTTTGAGCTTGAAAATTTACCAAATGATATAGAAATTTTTGACAATTCTCATTTGCAAGGCGTGGCAAATGTTGGAGCTATGGTAACTTATAGAATAAATTCTTGGGATAAGTCAAAATATAGAAAATTTCATTTAAAACATAAAAATGACTATGATCAAATGCGTGAAGTTTTAACGCGTAGGGCTTTGGACTTTGATAAAATACCTCCTCCTGATTTATGGCTTATAGATGGGGGAAAGGCTTTGCTTGATTTGGCTAAAGAAATCATTGTAAGTAGTGGGGCAAATGTCGATATTTTAGCTATTTCAAAAGAAAAAATCGATGCAAAAGCACATAGAGCTAAAGGGGGTGCTAAGGATAAAATTCATTCTTTAAAAGGAGAATTTAGTCTAAGTATTAACGATAAAAAACTACAATTCTTACAGAAATTAAGAGATGAAGCACACCGTTTTGCTATCAGTTTTCATCAAAATACTAAGAAAAAACAGGACTTGAAAAGTTCTAAGCTTGTAAATTTAGGACTTAATTCAGGGGTTATACAAAAACTTTTAGCGTATTATGGAAATTTTGAATCTATATATAAGGCTGATTTTAAAGATCTTACAATGCTTGTAGGCAGGAAAGCGGCGCAAAAGATAAAGGAAAATTGATTTGATATTAGCAGGGATAATTTTTATTTTTAATCTAATTTTAGCGTATTTAAGTGTTGATATCTCAAAGCTTGATAGTGTTACTGAACAACTGAAAATAGGTATGTTTTCTAGCATTTTTGTTTTATCTTTAACACTTTTTATTTTTGCTTTTAGGCAAAATAGAAATATAAACAAAATATATCAAAAAATTTTTTGCATGCAAAATGATTTTTTAAATTTTCAAAAAAAGATTGATGTTGATAGTGCACTTGATTTGTTAAAGGAAAAATTTGAAACTACGAGCCAAAATTTAACTAAAATATCCCATGAAAAAGATAGATATTTGCATTTATTGGAAGAAAATTTATATCAGCTTGGAAATATATCCAATGCAATGCGTTGCTTAAATGAAGGGTATAATAAAGAAATTAATTCTTTAATTTTAAATGCCTTAAATTCTCAAAAAGATCAAATTAGATTAGAATTAAATGAGGCTTTAGAGCATCATAAAAGCATTATAGGAACATCTCATGGAAAGGTTTTACAATTTGAAGCAAGTGTGGCCATAGTTAATAATGATGAGCTTGAGAATTTTTTACTTGCAAATTTACTTTCGTATTTTGGCATAGAAAGCACTTGTTTTAAAAATTTAAGTTTTGATGTTAATGACTTTCATTTGATTTTTATCAAGGATAAAATTTTCAATGAAAATGTAAAGAAAAACTATGATTTTATAGTGATGGGTCGGCATAAAAATACACATTATGAGTATTTTTTAACTTTACCTTTTGAAAAAAAAGATCTTGAAAATATTTTGCAAAACAAGCTTGATAAGGTTTGCGCTTTAAAATTTAAAACCCCTTATCAAAATAATGTATTGCTTTTTAAACAAAATGATTTTGATGCAACCTTGTTTTTTAATATAATAGAAAAACAATGTGATAAAAATATATGTATAAATTCTTTTAGTCAATTAAAACAAGAATTAAGCAAGGAGACTTATCGTTTGATTTTACTTGATTATGAATTAATTAAATTTGATCTTGAGCAAATGAGAAATTTGCTAAGTGCTTATAAAAAACAGCATCCGCAAAGCCATATCATCTTTTTTTCAAAGGAAAAAGTTAGGGATTTTGATTGTGTGAGTGAAGTTTTAAGTGATGTAAGTAGAAATGATCTTATAATTTTACTTAGAAAGTATTTGCCAAAGGCTTAAACTTTATAAAATTTAACTCCAGCTAAATCGAGAATTTTTACCTTTTTTTCTTTGATAAGTTGATTTAAGAGAGTTTTGGATTGTTCATCAAATTTCACTTCAATGTCTATTTCGCTTTGTGAGCGTAAATGAAGCATTTTTAATAATTCTTCTTCATTGAAGCTTAGTTTTTCACCTTCATAATGCCTTTTGGCTAAGAGTACGGGAGTAGAATCTATAAGTTTAGAAAGTTCTAAAAGTTTTTCTTCGCTTACTTTTTTAACAGCATAAGCAGGAGGTCTATCTATGGTGCTTAGATCAACTCTTAAGGGCATGATTTTTTTTAAAGCTTGATTGAGCGCTTTAAATTCTTCTTCGTTATCGTTAAGATCTTTAACAACTAGAATTTCCATAATCAAATCTCCATTAAACCTAGCCCTAAAATCTGCCATTTTTTCTATCATTTTTTCTAAATCAATGTTTTTTAAAGCTCTATCAATACGATAAAAAGTTTTAGCAACTGCACTATCTAGGCTAAATTTGACCACATCTAGTTTTAGCAAAGCATTAAATTTGTCTTCATCTAATACAGCTGTACCATTGCTTAAAATAAGCAATTTTTTATCTTTAGCAATGCTACGTAAAGATAAAATAAGCTCATTTAAATAAGGATAAAGACTAGGCTCTCCGTTGGCAGTAAGGGTAAGAAAATCAAATTCAACATTTTTTTCAAGCATAGCTTTAACTTCAGAGATAATTTTGTCTATGCTGATAATTTCATCTTGTTTTTCTTGGGCTTTTTTTGGATCAAGCTCGCAATAAACACAATCAAAATTGCATTGTTTCTTGCTAGGGCTTAAATCTATACCCAAAGATCTTCCAAAACGCCTTGAGCTAACAGGACCAAAGAGTATTTTCATTTAGCTGAACTTTCTTGTACAAGCTTGATAAAATATTTTGCATTTTCAACAGGAATATCAGGCAAGATTCCATGTCCTAAGTTGAAAATATGAGCTTTATTTTGCATGGTTTTTAGTATTTTTCCGACTCCTTCTTTGATGGCATTTTTATCATAAAGTCTACAAGGTTCCATGTTGCCTTGAAGAGTGTATTTGTGCGATAGTTTATCACGTGCTAAATCAAGCGGAGTGCTCCAATCAACTCCAAAAACATCAAAATTACCATCGATTCTATCCAAATAACCGCTAATGCCTTTAGGGAATAAAATTACAGGTATATTTGGGTATTTGCTTTTAATAAAATTTGAAATTTCAAGCATATAATTAAAAGAGAATTTAAAAAACTTATCATATTCTAAAGCACTTGCCCAGCTATCAAAAATTTGTATAGCATTGGCACCTGCTTTAATTTGCTCTTCTAAATAAAGTTTTAAAACTTGAGTTAGTTTATTTAGAATTTTATGTAAAAGTTCTGGGTTTTGATAAAGCATTTTTTTACACTTTGCATAATTTTTACTTCCACTTCCTTCTACCATATAGGTAGCTATAGTCCAAGGGCTTCCGCAAAATCCTATTAAAGCCTTATTTTGAGATAATTTTTCTCTAGTAAGCTTTAAGGCATCATAGACATAATTTAATTTTTTATGCGCATTTTGATCGTCAAGTTTTTCTAAGTCTTCTAGGGTTGAAATAGGATTATCAAAAACAGGCCCTTCTCCTTTTTCAAAACGTAAATTCATACCCATTTCGAGAGGAACAACTAAAATATCTGAAAAAATGATTGCTGCATCTACATCTAAAATATCAATAGGCTGTAAAGAAACTTCAGAAGCTTTTTTATAGTCTTTGCATAAAGAGAGAAAATCACCCGCTTGTTTTCTTACTTCCATATATTCTGGCAAATATCTTCCTGCTTGACGCATCATCCAAATAGGGGTGTAGGGTGTAGGTTTTTTAAAGCAAGCATCGATAAAAATCATTATTTTCCTTTGTTTTTAGCAAAATTATAACAGAATTTGATAAATTAAATTGGTCAATTTTTCTATATTTTCTTCATATAGAGGAAATAATAAATTTTTTCATTTTATCCAGAGTTATTAGAAATTTTACGAGAATTATTGGAATTCTCGTTTATGTAGTTTGAGTTTTGATTGATTTGTATATTAAGCCTTTGTATTGTTTGTGGCATTTCCTGCGTCAATTGTAGCAAAAAGCTTATTTAGCAAAGTCTCCTCATTTTTTTTGTATTGATCTTCTCTCATTTTTTGCCAAGCATAAGATCTAAAATCTTCTCTAACAGCACCAAGATCAATATCTTCGTTAGTAAATTTGCTTGAGTTTGTTTTTTTATCTTCCTTTTCTTCTTTGTTTTTTACTTCATTTAATGTGGCTTGAAATTCATCTGCCGAAGTATTTTTTTCTTTAACTTTAGTTGTGGTGCTAAAGATAGCATTTGATGTTTTTTGAGTATTATCTACTACCATTTTCTCCTCCTTTATTTAACTTTACATTAAATAAGCAAGCAATTTCTATTCCAATTTATACCTTTGTAAAACTTTTTCTTTGAAATTTTTTATAATTTAATTTATCTTTGGCAAAAAGCAAGGCAAAAATCAAAGCAGGGCTTACAAAAAGTGCTGAAAATAAAGCATTAAATTCTATACCCAATCTTGCTAAAACAATCCCACCTAAAAAACTTGCTAAAGCTATGCCTACATTAAAAGCTGCTTCATTCACACTTACTGTACTGTCTATGACTTTATAAGTATGGCGTTTAGCTTTGGTAATGCTAAGCATTTTTAGTGCAGGTATGGTTGAAAAGGCAAAAAATCCTATCAAAGCTACGCTAAAAATGATTAAAATTTTAGAATGCATGGTGAGAAATACACTTAAAAATACTAGAACTTGTATGCTTAAAATAAGACGCAAAGAAAAAATAGCACCTTTTTTATCTACTATTTTTCCGCCCCATAAATTCCCACAAATTGCACAAATTCCATATAAAAGCAAGATATAAGCTGTATCTTGGACTTTAAAACCGCTTATTTCTACAAGTATTTTTTGCAAATAAGTATAAAGAACAAATTGAGCCCCACAACTACAAATGGTTATAGTATAAGTTTTTAACAAATTTTGATGAGAAAAAGCAGGGATTAGATTTTTAAGACTGGTTGGGCTAGGATGTAAATTTTTGGGCATCATATGCCATACTCCAAAAAATGCTAGGCTTGTAATGATAAAAATGAGTAAAAAGATAAATTTAAAGCCAAAATAATGCCCTATAAAAGTTCCAAGCGGCACTCCAGTAACTAAGGCTACAGTAAGCCCTGTGACCATTATAGCTAGAGCACTTGATTTTTTATCATCTGGAGTTATAGTACTTACAGCTAAGGTGGCAATGACAAAAAATACCCCATGTTGTGTTCCTGCTATAAAGCGTGCAAAGGCAGTAAGATAGAAATTTTGGCTAAAAAAGATGATGAAATTTGCTAAAGCAAAAATTCCAAGATTGATTAAAAGTTGTGTATGTCTATGAAAACGACTTAAAGGTATGGTGATAAGAGGAGCACCTATAACAACACCTATAGCATATAAGGTTGTAAGATAGCCCGCGGTTTTTGCATCTACGCTAAAATACGCTTCAACATCAACCAAAACTCCTGCCATAACAAATTCAGTTACGCCCATACAAAAAGCACTAAGAGCTAGTGCAAAAAGAGCTTTTTTGTAATTTTGCATTTTAAGTTCCTTGTAAAAAATAAAAACGCATTATAATAAAATAAAGGCTTAATTTCCTTAAAAAATTCAAAATATTTTTGTTAAAATAAAATAAAAATTTTAAAGGTAAATAATGAAAAAAATTATTTTATTGCTTGGTTTAAGTTTGGCGAGTTTAGGGGCTTTGAGTTTTGATGAGCTTATTTATAAAGATGAAGTAAAACCTAGTTTTGATTGCTCTAAAATCAAATATGATGGCAAAAGTGATGATGAGCTTATGATATGCAATAAAATTGGTGTGCGTAATGAATTTGAAAATAAAAAACTTGCTTTAGTAGATAACATCTATAGTAGTTTATATCAAAATATTTCAAAAAAAGCAGATAAAAAGATGAAAAAAGATTTTAAAGCCATTTCAAAAAAGATGCTTAAAGAAAGAAAAATTTGTATAAAAAATATGCAAAATACAAAAGCAGGGGAAAATCCTATTTTATCTTTACTCAATGCAAGTGATTGCATGCAAGAAGCTTATATTAAGGCTTTATTAGAACTTATGCAAAGAGCAAAAAAAGATACAAAGACTAAAGAAGTTTTAGAGCAAATTTTTAAAAATAAAGTTGACAAATATGAAAATTTACTCACTCAAAGTTTAAATACCAATAAAGATTTGCAAGATTTGATAGACAGCTTAGCTAAAGAAGATTTGATTGATTCTAGGGCTAAATTTAAGCTTTAGAATTTAAATTGATTGCAAATTTAGCCGCTTCAAAATAACTTTTAGTGTTGATTTTAGCATTTTTATAGGCCTTATCAAAGGCCGTGCCATGATCAACGCTAACGCGTATGATAGGTAAATTTAAACTTACATTGATGCTTTTATCAAAATACAAGGCCTTTAAAGGAGCAAGGGCAAGATCGTGATACATAGCCACTAAACGATTGCAGTTTTTTAAACCAGCCTTAGTAAAAGCTGTATCAGCTACTAAAGGATAGGGTAGATAAACGCCATTGCCTTTAAAATTTAAAAGCAATTCTTTTTGTAAATTTCCATCTTTTAAGGCTTTTTTGAAAAATTTTTCATCTTTTTTAGAGTATAAAAAGGCATTAACAAAGGCTATAGCTTTTTCCATGATCTTTTCTTCTTCTCCACCTATAACTCCATAATCTCCAGCGTGAGGATTAAAACCTAAAAGCCCCATTTTTTTAAAATGCGTTTCTTTGTAAAAATCTTTTAAAAAGATACTTAAATTTTTAAAAGTGATTTTTTTACTCACTTTAGCTAAAGGTATATGTTCGCTAAAAAGCCCTACAAAAAGTTCTTTGCAACCTAACATCATAATGGCATTTTTTTTAAAAAAATCCCTTAAAGCATCGGTGTGTCCTTTGTATTTAAGTCCTGCATCTTCCCAAGCTTTTTTGTGTATAGGTAGGGTAAGCAAGGCATGGGCGTGTTTTTCATAGACAAAATAACTTGCCGCCTTAAAACTTAAAAAACTATAAAGCCCACTTTTTGTATCTATTTCTCCGGCTTTGATTTCAAAATTTTCATCCACTTTAAAGTCTAAAGGAAGGTAGAAAGAGTAAATTTCAAGAGAATTTTCTTTTTTTACAAAATTAAACTCATAGTCTTTTCCATCTTTAAAGGCTACGATTTTTGCATTAAAAAGTTTTAAATTTAAAAGTTTTGAAGCTTTATCAAGCAAGCTTTCGTGGATAAAATAAAAAGGTGTGCAGATTTTGCTTAGTTCTTCATGAGAACGCACTAAAATTTCAAGTCCTATGCCGTTTATATCGCCTATACTAATGGCTAGTTTTTTCATCTTTTAATAAGTTCTTTCATTTCCAAAATAGCGTTTTGAAGTCCTGTAAATACAGATCTTGCTACAATGCTTTGTCCTATATTTAGCTCGCAAATTTCTTTAATTTTTACTACGGGTTTTACATTTTTGTAATTTAAACCATGTCCCGCGGCTACTTTTAAGCCAAGTTCTAGGCCTTTTTTGGCACAGAGTTCTAAATTTTGTAATTCTTTTTCAAATTGAGCTTGCAAGGTTTTTTTATCTTGATTGAGTTCTTTTAAGGCAAAAGCAGTATGAGAGATATTACTAAAAAGTGCGTTGTGCAAATTCGCATAATGTCCTGTATGAAGCTCTATGAATTGGGCTTTTAAAATTTTTGATTTTTCTATATCTTCTAAACTAGGATTAATAAAAAGTGAAACTTCAATGTTTGCATTTTGAAGTTTTTCTATGCTTTGTTTTAATTTAGCATGATTTAAACAAAGCCCCCCTTCTGTAGTAAGCTCTTCTCTTTTTTCAGGCACTAAAGTAACGCGGTGGGGTTTGAGTTTAAGAGCTAAATTTAAAATTTCATCATTTAAAGCACATTCTAAATTGACAGGACTTTTGCAAAATTTTATAATATTTTCCAAGTCAAAATCCTGAGCATGACGGCGATCTTCTCTTACATGCAAAGTGATTTGATCTCCGTGTCTAGCTACTATAAAAGCAGCTTCTAAAAGATCAGGATCATTTACCATTCTAGCTTGTCTTAACACTGCAATATGATCGATATTTACACCTAAAAGCATATTTTTCCTTTAGAACTTTTTTGCTATTATACTATAAAATCAAATAAGGAAAGTCATGTTAGGTATAGATCTTGGTTCAAATACTTTAAGAGCAGTACAAATGGATGAAAAATTAAATAAATTAAAAGAATATGAATTTGTTATTGGGGCAGCGAAAAATCTAAATCAAAGTGGAGAAATTTCTAAAGAAGCCATACAAAGATTAAAAAATACTTTGAGTATTTTAGCTAAAGAGCAAGATTTAAGCAAAGCGAGAGCTGTAGCGACTGCAGCTTTTAGAAAGGCAAGCAATACAAATGAAATTTTTGCCCATTTAAAAGAAGAATTTGGGATTGATTTTAAGCTTATAGATGCTAAAAGTGAAGCTAAGATCAGTGTTTTAGGTATGCAATCAGGTTTAAGAAGGCTTAAAATTTGGGGAGAGTTTGCATATTGTGATTTAGGAGGGGCTTCTTGTGAGCTTTCTTTTGGAAAAAGTTTTAAAAGTTTTGATTTTGGTATTATTAGTTTTTATGAAAAAAATTACCATTCTTATTATAAATCTTGTATTTCTTATAAAAAATTAATAAAAAAATATCCTAAATTTATCATAAATATTAAAGATAAAAAACTTAAAATTCATTTTTTAATTGCAAATCCCTATTTAAAGCATTTAGCTTTTAGGGCTTTTGATGAGGTGGCTATGATTAAAAAGGAACTTCGTTCTTTAGGAGTTAAAAAGGTGGTTTTAAATTCCGGAGTTCCTACTACACTTAGCGCATTAAAACAAAATATAAGCTATGAAAAGTATGAAGCAAGTAGAGTAAATGGTAAAAAACTTTACCATAAGGATTTTTTAAATTATGCTATTAAACTTTTTCATATGGAAGAAAAAAAGGCTATAAAAGAAGTAGGCGCGATGAGAAAAAATTATTTGAGTGCAGGTTGTTTGCTGTTTTATGCTTTGTTTGATAAACATAAACTTCTAGTCATTGATGAGGGTTTAAGGGAGGGGGTTTGTTTAGCGAGTATGAAAAATATAAAATTTTAGTTTTTTTGAAATTCGAAAAAATGAAATTTTTCATCAAAATTAAAAAATAAAATTTTAGCTTGAGATAAAAAACTTTCGTAAGTTTTAATGTTTTTATTTTTTGTGTATTCCAATAAATCTTCAAAACCAAAATTCATTAAAGCAAGACTTTGTTTTTTAAAAGCTAAAGGTTTAAAATCATATTCTTTGATGAGTTTTTGAAGATGAGTAAAATTGACATTATAAGTTAGATCGCTTTTGCCGAAAAAATCTTTTAAAGATACTTCAAAAGGGCTAAAAACTTCGTGCTTTTGATAGATTCTTAAGCTAAAACTTTGTGGATTTAAAGTTCCATAGTCAAATCCCGCAAATATAAATCTCTCACAAGTTTGGTTTAAATCTTTAAAAAAATTTTCAAGCTCTAAACTGAGTTCACCTTTTTTAAGATTTAAAGCTTTGCATTTTGTGATTAAATTTTCATCCATATTTTTAAAAATAAGTTTAAAATTTTCTACAAATGCCATTTTATCATGATCTATAAGTTCGCAAGCAAAACTATCAAAAAGTTCATTGCAAAAGAAAAAAGCGTTCTTAAAATGGCATTCTTTAAGACTATTTTTGTGAGTAAATTCCACTCCTTCTAAAGTCTTTTTTTGTAAAGTTCTTAATTTTTCATGCGGTTCTATGACGAAAAAAGAAATTTGAGAAAAAATTTCAGGTCTTAATTCAAGCAAAGTGGTTAAAAAATCACGACTTAAATATCCTTCATTAGCGCCTATTTCTACAAGTTCTAAAGGGAGTTGTAAAATTTTTTTATCTATTAAATTTAAAAAATGCTTGGCTAAAAGTGTGCCAAAAAGATTTCCTACGCTTACAGCAGTAAAAAAATCTCCGTTTTTTCCTATACTTACAGCATTTTTATAATAGCTTTCATGGAGCCAAGCATGGAAAAAGTCACTAAATTTCATTGAAAAATAGCATTAAATTTGGATACAAAATCCAAAGGATCAACTTGTTTGCCTCCAGCTAAAATTCCAAAATGCAAATGCGGCCCACTTACCCTACCTGTAGCCCCACTAAGTCCTATAAGTTCACCTTTTTTTATCTTTTGTCCTACTTTAACATCGATTTTAGAAAGATGATAGTATTGTGAATAAATTCCAAAACCATGATCAATGACTACTGAATTTCCTGCGAAATAACGATCTTTTGCAATTTTTACTACACCTGAATTGGCTGCATAAATAGGTGTTCCTGTGGCAGCTCTAAAGTCCGTTCCGCTATGATAACTTGCTACTTTTTCATTAAAAGTTCTTGCTTTGCCAAAATCACTTGTGATAAAAGAATTTAAAGGTATATTAAAAGCACCGTTAAATAAAGCTTTTGGAGTATAAGAACTATAAATCGCATTGGCTTCTTTTAATTCTTTAGTGATGCGTTCTTGTATGGTTTTTGGTGGAAAAATCTTTTTGTTTTCAACTTGCAATTTTTCACTTTTATAATTACCTTCTAAAGTTTTTATGAAAATTTCTTCTTTTTTATCTTTATAAAATACGATAAGTTTTGTATTTTGCGGGGGATTTTTGTAAGGTAAGGAAAAAATAGCTAGAACTTTTTCTTGATTTTTAGGATGTGTAAAAGTGGGAATATTTTTACCATTATTTTTTAAAGATAAAAAATCTTTCTTATCTAGCTCCAAAAATAAAGCTTGACCTTTGATGAGTTCTAAATTTTGAGCTCCAAAAAGCCAAAGAGTAAGGCTTAAAAAAAGCCATAAGGCTTTCATAGGCTTAACTCTTTAAGATCGGCGATTTTTAAAAACTCCGCATAAATTTCATAAACCAAAGCTTGGCGATTATTTTTAAGTTTTTCATCTTCAGCATTAATCATCACTTGATTAAAAAACTCATCAATAAAAGGCTTAAGTGTAAAAAGATTTTCAAGTTTTTCTTGTAAAGAGTTGGCTTTAGTTTTTTCTTGAAAAGCTTTGTAAAGTTTACTTTCTGCTTCTTGAACAAAAAGACTTTCATCAACTTTATGAGGATTTTTAGTGGCGATATTGGCTAGTCTTTTAAAGGTTGCAAAATTTTCATTAAAATTATCTTTTTTGCTAAGTTTTATAAGAGCATTTACGCTTTGATTGATATGGATAAGATCTGTATTTTGTGAGCTTAAAACCGCTTTTACAAAAGAAGCATTGACTGTATAAAAAGTATAAAGTCTTTCAAAAATAAAATCTTTTAAAATTTGCATATCAAAGCTTTTATAATGATTTGAAAGTTTTTCTAATAAAATTTGGATATCAAATTCTTTATTTAAATTTAAAGCAATTTTAATGATCCCATTGGCAGCTCTTCTTAAGGCATAAGGATCCTTTGTTCCGCTTGGAATTTTTCCTATGCTAAAAAGTCCTATAAGGGTATCAAGCTTGTTTGCAAGGGCTACTATGCTTGAAAATTCTGTACTTGGAAGTGGAGCTTGTTCGGAATTAGGAAGATATTGTTCTTTGATGGCTAAGCAAATTTGATAATCTAAGCCCATTTTTTGCGCATAATAACTTCCCATAATGCCTTGCAAATCAGTAAATTCATAAACCATTTGTGTGGCTAAGTCTGCTTTGGCGTATTTTAGTGCTGTGCTGATATTTTCGATTTTATCATTATGGAGCATTTGACATAAAATTTCAGCAATTTTAATCTCTCTTAAACTTTTATCTTGCATTGTGCCTAAACCTTCAAGATAGGTCATTTTGGCAAGTTTTTCAGGTTTTAAGCCATTTTGTAAATCATTTTGATAAAAAAACATTGCATCGCTAAGTCTTGCACGCAAAACTCTTTCATTTCCATGTATGATTTTTGAATAATCCTTACATACTGCATTACTTACTACTATAAAATGATTACTTAAACCTTTATCGTTAAAAACTGCAAAATAACGTTGATTTTCTCTCATTGAAGTGATGATTACTTCGCTAGGAATTTCTAAAAATTCTTCTTCAAAACTTCCTAAAAGTGCATTAGGATATTCTGTGATAGCAACTACTTCAGCTAAAAGCTCTTCATCTTCTCCAATTTGTATATTTTTTTGACTTTCTATGAGTTTAAATTGCTCAAGTATTTTTTCCTTTCTTTTGATTGGATCAAGGATGATATAGTTTTTTTCTAGTAGTTCAAAATATTCTTTTGCATTGTTAAAATCTTGCAAATCATAACTTACGCTTCTGTGAATGAAAGTTTTTTTAGTACTTTTTACTCCATAGCTTTGAAAATTAACAAGTTCATCATTTAAAATGCAAGCTATAGAACGGATCGCACGGATGAATTCAAAAGAATTTGCACCCCAGCGCATACTTTTGCCAAAACTAAGACTTTTTAGAAATTTTTCTACCATTTCTCCTAAAATTTCTTGACTTTGCAAACCTTTAATAGCTTTTTGATGGTACAAAACTTCCTTGCCTTTGATTTCTTTAAAAGAGAGTTCATTTTCACTGATCCTTGCTTTTTGTAGGAAGCTTTGTCCCGCAGGAGTTAAAACTCCATCTTTATAAGCAACATTTTTAGGTGCTCCTATAAATTCAGCAAAGCTATCTTCTTGTTTGTCTGCAAAATTTTCATGAAAAAAAACTAAACGACGCGGAGTATAATAAAATTTAAAATCACTTACCAAGCGGTATTCTTCTAAAACATTGTTCCATTTTTTTTCTATATTAGCTAATTCTTTTAGCAAAGGAATAGCAGGTAATTCTTCTGTACCAATTTCTATTAATAATTCACTCATAATTTACTCTTTTTAAAATTTATTTCTAATTTTAACTAAAATTTCATTAAAAAACTTATAAATACTTTTGCAAAAAGCCTTTAAGTTCACTAGCGTTGCTAAATTCATTTTCTTTTAAATTTTTTTGATACCATTTGGCATGAAAATAAGGCAAATTAGCATTTTTAGCACATTCTTTATCTTTTTGACTATCTCCTATAAAAACGCTTGTTTTATATGGAGCCTCGCTTTTTAAAAGCTCTAGCATCATAGGATGAGGTTTGGGTTCTATGCCCAAGTTTACGCCTAAAATTTTATCAAAATAAGGAATGATATCGTGTTTTTTAAGTATGTTTGAAAGTGAGCTTTGTGGGGCGTTAGTAGCAATAGCTAAAAAACAATTTTTGCTTTTTAAAAATTCTAAAAGTTCTTTTACTCCTTCAAAAAGCACCACGCTTTGTTCATAGTGCTTGACAAAATATTTTTCATAGCCTTCTTTAAAACTAGAATGATGGAAATTTTCTATATTGTAAAGTTCTTTTGCCCAGTCAATATTGGGAGTATTGATGGTTTGCATAATGATTTCTCTTGAAAGTGGGGCTAGATTTAAATCCTGTCTTATTTCATTGACTGCACAAGAAATGGCATTTGCACTATCGATTAAAGTTCCATCCATATCAAAAAATACATTAATCATTCATAATCCTTTAAATAATTTTTATGTTTTTCTTTTTTCTCACCTTGTTTTTTTTGCTTATCTAAAGCATTGGCAAGATTTAAAAGCTCGTTTTTTTCTTTGGAAAAATCTAAACAAGCATTGACAAAAAATTCAAGATTTTTTGCATAGGTTGAGTTAAGATTTACCGCGGGATTTTTTTCAAAAAATTTAGCATTTTTTAACATTCTTTCTTCAAATTTAGTTTTATCAAAATCTTCTTTTTTAAGTGCAGATATAGCGCCATTGAAAAATTTTTCAAGATTTCTTAGGTATTTTACGCGTAAGGCTTTTTCTTCATTTTTTGTCAAAATTCTTCCTTAGGTATTTTTGTGAATGCGGCATTCTAGCGCTTCTTGAACTAAATTTCTAGCGATTACTTTTTCAGAGCGAATGATGCGTATATTTTCATCTATGCTAGAAAAAAGCATCTTTTTTAAAGTTCCATTTACATGAATGATGGTGTCTATAGGTTTTGGATAATTAGCTAGCACTTGACATAAAATTTCAAGTTTAGCTTCATTTGTAACTGTGATAATAGCTACGGCACATTCTTCTATATTGGCAATTTTTAAGGTTTCTTCTTGAGCAGCATTGGCAAAAACGACATTTTCACCTCGACTAACTCCAAGTTCTACTAAATTTAAATCACTTTCTAAAACAAGATAAGGTACGCCTGTGTTTTTGATTTTTTGTACGACTTCTTGTCCTAAGCGTCCGTAGCCAAAAACAACAAGATGATTTTTAAGCTTGATATTATTGTCAATATTTTGCACAGCGTTGGTATTAAGTGCTATATCTTCTACAACATTGGTAATTTTTCTTATATTGTTTAAAATAAAAGGCGTGATAATCATGGTTAAAATAGAAACAACAATTAAAATTTGTGAAGTTTTAATATCAAGCATATTTTTTGCTTGTAAAAGAGAAAAAATTGCTAGGGCGAATTCGCCAATTTGCGCTATGGCAAAAGCTGTTTTAAGCGCTACTCTTTTTTTGGTGTAAAGAAATAAAAAGCCAAAAACTATGCCAAATTTTAAAGCCATTACAAGAAGGGTTAAAACTATGATTAAAAACCAATTTTGTGCCACTACATCAAGTTGAATTTGCATGCCTACAGTTATGAAAAAAAGCCCTAAAAGCAAATCTCTAAATGGGATTAAGTCCGCTTCTATTTTGTGTTTATATTTTGTTTCTGCTATCAAAGCACCTGCTATAAAAGCACCCAAAGAATAAGAAAATCCAAAATAATTTGCTAAAAAACTTGCTCCAATAACCATAAATAAAACAGTACTAATAAAAATTTCCTGAGAAGAAGTGTGGATAATGAGTCTAAAAATTCTATCCACTAGATATTTACCTATGAAAAATAATAAAGTGATTAAAATAAGTGCTGAAATTAAAGTGGTAAAAAGGAGTTTTTCTATGTTTTGATTGTTGGATGAAAAAATATCTACAAGCAAAAGCAAAGGAATAACGGCTATATCCTGAAAAAGCAAAATTCCCAATGCTTTTCTACCATATTGCTCATTGATATCGCCATTATCATTTAAAATTTTAAGCACCACTGCGGTTGAAGAAAGCGCTAGTGCAAAGCCTACTATAGTAGCGCTTTTATCTCCAAGTCCTAAAATTCCTATAGCAAGTAACATAAAAACAAAGCCACAAGTAAGCATCTGCAAAGAGCCGTTTAAAAAAACTTCTTGTTTCATTGCCATTAAATGCTTAAAAGAAAATTCAAGCCCTATGGTAAACATTAAAAATACTATACCAAATTCGGCTATATGGGTGATTTCGCCTTTGCCACTTAAATGATAAATTTCAGAAATGATTTCTCCAGCAGCTATATATCCAATGATAGTTGGAATTTCAAATTTTTTAAATATGACATTTAAAACTATAGCTATGGCAACGGTGATTAAAAAAATTTCTAAAAAATTATCCATTATTTTTTATTTTTTCTCATAAAAAATCAAATCAAAGCTATTTTTATGCTTGACAACGGCTTTACTAGTCGCTTCTTTATCTTGTTGTTTGCTTAATTCTAAGCGTAGTTCATCAATTAAATTTTCAAATTCGTGAAGTTGGTTTTTCAATTTTAAGATAACATCTACTCCAGCAAGATTGATTCCCATGTCTCTTGTTAAACGTAATATAAGTTTAATACGGTCAATATCCCTTTGAGAATAAAGTCTTATTTTGCCATCGGTTCTACTTGGCTCTATCAATCCTTCTCTTTCGTATTGCCTTAAGGTTTGTGGATGTATGCTTAAAACTTTAGCCACAACACTGATTAAATATACAGGTTCATCATAATGGTGTTCCATGTTTTATTCCTTTCTTTAAGGTAATTTTTCTTTTAAGAGTTCTATAAATTTTTCATCAAGAGTATCTAAATTTGGCAAAACAACATTTAAAATCAAATACATATCCCCATAAATATTACTTTTTCTATTTTGCACCCCATAACCTTTTAAACGAATTTTTTGGTTATTTTTTGAATTAGGCGTTATGTTAATTGTCGCTTCTTCCTTGCCTTCTTTGAGTGTTTTTATATTTATTTTTCCACCAAAAAGTGCAGTTTTTAAAGAAATATCAACTTTTTGATATAAATCATCATCTTCTCTTGTGTAAATAGGACTTTCTTCTATTTTTACAATAATGATTAAATCTCCTCTAGCTCCATTTCTGCTTTGTTTTCCTTTAGAGCGAATTCTTAGTTTCTCGCCTTCTTTTATACCATGTGGAATTTTAAATTTAATGGTTTCGCCTTGAAAATTAAAACTATGTTCCCCGCCTTTAACAGCTTTTTCGAAAGGAATGTGAAGCTCTAGATTGCTGTCTAAAATTTCTTCTTCAAAACCTCCAAATCCTCCAAAACCACTGCTAAAGCCTTTTGAAGAAAAGCCGTTAAAACCCCCTCTTGAGCGTCCACCAAAGCCTCCTCCAAAGAGATCTTTTAAAATATCGTCCAAATTTACCCCACCAGTATTTCTTGAAAAATCATGAAAACTTTGTCCACCAAACATAGAATCGCCGTATTGGTCATACTGAGCTCGTTTTTTTTCGTCACTTAAAATTTCATAAGCAGCATTAATTTCTTTAAATTTTTCTTCAGCACCTTTTTCTTTGTTGATATCA
Organism: Campylobacter sp. 107; assembly: GCF_002383835.1. Taxonomy (NCBI): domain Bacteria; kingdom Pseudomonadati; phylum Campylobacterota; class Epsilonproteobacteria; order Campylobacterales; family Campylobacteraceae; genus Campylobacter; species Campylobacter sp. 107. The sequence goes on along the minus strand of NZ_NXBA01000016.1, from coordinate 52,353 downwards.
GGATGATATTTTCTAGCTAGGCGACGGTAAGCTTTTTTTATTTCATCTGCACTAGCGTTTTTGCTAACTTCAAGAGTTTCGTATAAACTATTCATGTTATATTTCCTTAAAAATTTTTACTTGATTATATAGAGGATTAAATTATAACATAAACTTTAGCCTAAGTCAATCAAGTTTTATAAATTTTTATCACTCAAGGTTTTATTTACAATTTTGTAAATTTTCGGTTTTATACTATGAAGACAGTAAAATATTTTACGAGATAATTTATCTTTAAGAACAAAAGGAAATGAAATGAAAAAGATTTTTTTATCATTAAGTTTAGCAAGTGCTTTATTTGCTGCAAGTATTAATTTTAACGAATCGACTGCAACGGCTAATCGTGTGAATCCTGCTGCTGGAAATGCAGTGCTTTCTTATCATGATTCTATTAAAGATGCAAAAAAATCAGTGGTTAATATTTCCACCTCAAAAACTATTACAAGAGCAAATCGTCCAAGCCCTTTGGATGATTTTTTTAATGATCCTTATTTTAAACAATTTTTTGATTTTGATTTTCCTCAAAGAAAAGGAAAAAATGATAAAGAAGTGGTGAGTTCTTTGGGATCAGGGGTGATTATTTCAAAAGATGGTTATATAGTAACAAATAATCACGTTGTAGATGATGCTGATACGATTACAGTGAATTTACCAGGAAGCGACATAGAATATAAAGCAAAACTTATAGGTAAAGATCCAAAAACAGATTTGGCTGTTATAAAAATAGAGGCTAATAATCTTTCAGCTATTACTTTTACAAATTCTGATGATTTAATGGAAGGAGATGTTGTTTTTGCACTTGGAAATCCTTTTGGAGTTGGTTTTAGTGTTACAAGTGGGATAATATCTGCTTTAAACAAAGACAATATAGGTTTAAATCAATATGAAAATTTTATACAAACAGATGCTTCTATCAATCCAGGAAATTCAGGTGGAGCTTTGGTGGATAGTCGCGGATATTTAGTAGGTATTAATTCAGCTATTCTTTCTCGTGGTGGTGGAAATAACGGCATAGGTTTTGCCATACCTTCAAATATGGTTAAAGATATAGCTAAAAAACTTATTGAAAAAGGCAAGATTGATAGAGGATTTTTAGGTGTGACTATTTTAGCTTTGCAAGGTGATACTAAAAAAGCTTACAAAAATCAAGAAGGAGCTTTAATCACTGATGTTCAAAAAGGTTCAAGTGCTGATGAAGCAGGGCTTAAGCGTGGAGATTTAGTTACTAAAGTTAATGATAAGGTTATAAAAAGTCCTATTGATCTTAAAAATTATATAGGAACTTTAGAGATTGGTCAAAAAATTTCATTAAGTTACGAAAGAGATGGAGAAAATAAGCAAGTAAGTTTTATTCTTAAAGGTGAAAAAGAAAATCCTAAAGGCGTACAAAGCGATTTAATTGATGGTTTGAGTTTGAGAAATTTAGATCCAAGACTTAAGGATCGTTTGCAAATTCCAAAAGATGTTAATGGTGTTTTGGTTGATAGTGTTAAAGAAAAGAGCAAAGGAAAAAATTCTGGTTTCCAAGAGGGTGATATTATCATAGGTGTTGGACAAAGTGAAATTAAAAATTTAAAAGATTTAGAACAAGCTTTAAAACAAGTTAATAAAAAAGAATTTACCAAAGTTTGGGTATATCGCAATGGTTTTGCGACTTTGCTTGTGCTTAAATAAAAATAACGGAAGGATTTTCCTTTCGTTATAAATTTTAGTTTAAAATTAAAATTAAGTTTAAAATAAAGGAAAACTATGACAAATATTCTTATGATAGAAGATGATTTAGAATTAGCAGAAATTACAGCTGAATATTTGGAAAAATTTGATATGAAAGTTGATATAGCTCATGAACCTTATATAGGTCTTTCTAAGCTTGCATTAAAAGAATATCAGCTTATCATTTTAGACCTTTCTTTGCCAGGGCTTGATGGGCTTGAAGTGTGTGAAGAGATTCGTAAAAAGTATGATACGCCTATTATTGTTTCAAGCGCAAGACATGATATTACAGATAAGGTTAATGCTTTAGAGCTTGGAGCAGATGATTACCTACCAAAACCTTATAATCCAAAAGAATTACAAGCACGTATTAAAAGTCATTTAAGACGTATTTCAAATACAAAAAGCGCCATAGCAAAAAGTGTAAAAGATCTTGTTTATGATCAATATAAGCATATTATTACCATGAAAGGACAAGAGCTTACTTTAACTAATGCTGAATTTGATATTTTAAGCTATTTGATTAAAAAAGAGGGTGGAGTGGTAAGTCGTGAAGAGCTTGTTTATAATTGTTCTTCTATTAGTGAGGATTCTAGTAATAAAAGTATAGATGTTATTATCAGTAGAATTCGTCAAAAGATGGGAGATGATCCAAAAACTCCAAAATATATTCACTCTATACGTGGAATAGGTTATAAGCTTACTCAATGAATAAATCTTCGATTTTTTATACTATAACTTTTATTTTTATTTTTGCTGGGGTTAGTGTTATACTTGGCTTTTTGTGGCTTATAGAATATGATCAGCAAAATTATACTAGAGAATTAAACACAAAATATTCTTTGATAGCTAATGCAAGGCTCTTAAATTTTGCAGGAGTTATCAGTGAAAAAGAATTTGAAGAGCAGACAAAAAATTATAATAAAATGGATGAGATAACAGAAGCAAAGCAGATCCGTAAAATTCTTTTTAGAGGTGATGTTTTAGCTAGGGTTGAGGTTAATAATGGCTTAATCGAGATTATTTCTTATAATAGACAGGTGTATTTAAATATTATTTATGATGGAAAGGTTTATCTTTATAAGGATCAAGATTATCAAACCTATAGGTATTTTATTATCAAAGCTATAGCTGTAGCTGTGATTTGTATTCTTGTATTGCTTTATATTTATATATTTAAAAAATTAAAACCACTTAAAAGACTTAAAAAACAAATTGATAAATTTGCCCAAGGAAAGCTTGGTGATATAGAAGATGTAAGCACTGGAGTGGATGAAATTTCACAAGTAAGTGAAGCTTTTTATCAAGCTATTGTTCAAATTCGAAAGTTAAACCAATCTCGTCAGTTTTTTTTAAGAAATATTATGCATGAACTCAAAACTCCTATTACTAAAGGGCTCTTAACTTTAGAAATGATAGAAGATAATAAATATAAAGAGCGCTTAAATGGGGTTTTTACTAGACTTGAAATTTTAATTAATGAATTTGCTGCTATTGAGCAAATTACTTCAGGGGCTGCTTTTATAAATAGAAAAAAATACAATATTTTAGATGTTTTAGATGAAGCCAAAGAAATTGCAATGCGAGATGATAGCAATATACGTATTTTTATGGAAGAAAGTTTTTTTGTAAATGTGGATTTTAAACTTTTTACTACGGCGATTAAAAATATGATAGATAATGGTATTAAACATTCTGAAGATGGGTTTGTGCAAATTGATATTATAGATGATTATATTTGTTTTAAAAATCGTGGTCCTGAGCTTAACAATACTTTAGAATACTATACTCAAGCTTTTACTCAAGGATCAAAACAAAAATCAAGTTTTGGATTAGGGCTTTATATTGTAAATACTATTTTAGAAACACATGGAATGAAGCTTGATTATTTATATGAAGATGGGGTAAATTTGTTTTATTTTAGAAATTTAAAAAGTGTTATTGTTAAGGAGTAAATTAATTTTTTTACATAAAAAATGCATTTTTGTGAAAAAACCCTTGACAAAGTTTTTTAATTTCACTATAATCACATTTTACTTTTAAATATTCCGGATTAGCTCAGCGGTAGAGTAGTCGGCTGTTAACCGATTGGTCGTAGGTTCGAATCCTACATCCGGAGCCACTTTTTTAACTCCATTTTTAATATTCATAAATGTATTTTAATATAAAAAAATAATAAGTCTTTATCACAAAAAATTGTGATAAAGTTTTTATTTTGTTTGTTTAAGATTTTTGATAATTTTATCTATTTTTTTACTCGCCTTTTGATAATCCCCATCTTTAAGTTCTTCTAGGGCGTTAACAGCAAAAGAAAAATCTTCAACTTCATTAAGATAAACCTCTATAGCTTCTTTTACTATGGCTGATTTTGGTTTAGAAAGATTTTTACTTAAATTATCCAAACGCTCCTTAAGCTCTAAAGGTATTCTAAAAGAATAAGTTTTTACATTGCGTTTCATTTTATCCTCCTTAAGAATGTTTTTTGTAAAATTTTATAGCTTGTTTACAAGTTTTACAAGTAAATTTATGACCTTGTGATTCTATTTTTTGATGAATGATATAAGGAACATCGTGAATTTTACCAGGACAATTACAGGTATAAAGATAAAATTGTGGATGCTCATTATCTTCATCTTCTGCTGCTTCAAAGCTAACATCACCACCATCATCTGTAGACAAAGAAGAGCTTCTCCATTCTTCAACTTTCATGTCTTCATATAGTATGTGTTCTAAAAGCCACTTTTTAGCCACTATATAAAGTTTTTCTTTAAGATCATTGGTTGATTTGATATCTTTGATTAAGTTAATCATGGTTTGGATGATTTCTTTGTGTATTTTTCGATGTTCTTCTAAATTTGGATAGCCTATTAGCTGCATGTATTTTTCTTCATCATTAAAGTGATCTTTCATATAATTAAAAAATTCAGCCAAAAGTTCTTTGACTTCATTTTTACTTACAGATCTATCTGATACAACTTCAACTTTTGCAGCAAGTTCAAAAAGCTTTTTATGTTGCTCATCAATTTTAGCATTGTGTACACTATAGCTGTTATCCCATTTTGGAAGCATTTTAACCCCTTAAGGAAAAATTTATTTGTATAAAAGGATTATAGATAAAAATAAATTAAATAAAAATGAAATTTTATTAAATAAATTGATAAGAATTTTGATACAATGATATATATTTAAGAGATTTGAAGTTAGAAAGATTTAAATTATGGCTGCTAAAATTTTACTTTTAGAAGATGATTTGAGCTTGAGTGAGATCATTGAAGAGTTTTTAAACGATGAGGGATATGAAGTATTTTTATGCGATAATGCGCAAGAAGCTTTAGATATGGCTTATGAAAGATATTTTGATCTTTGGATTTTAGATGTAAAAGTTCCTTTAGGAGATGGATTTTCATTGCTTAAAGAATTAAGAAAAAGCGGAAAGCAAACCCCAGCGATTTTCATGACTTCTCTAAACACAACAAACGATTTAAAACAAGGCTTTGAAGCAGGTTGTGATGATTATATAAAAAAACCTTTTGAACTTGCCGAGTTATCTATTAGGGTTAAAGCTTTGCTTAAAAGAGCTTTTTCACATAAAAATGAAGATTTTGAAGATTTAGGGGGTGGATTTAGATTTGAATTTACTACACAAATTCTTTATCATAATAATAAAGCCTTGACTTTACCGAGTAAAGAAATAAAGCTTTTGTCTTTATTGCTTAAAAATAAAAACAACTTTTTAAGCACAGAGAGAATTTTTGAAGAACTCTGGGATTATGATGAGGAGCCTAGTGAGCTAAGTTTAAGGGCTTATGTGAAAAATTTACGTAAAATTTTAGGAAAAGAAAAAATTATAAATCAAAGAGGCAGGGGATATTGCTATGGCTAAAAAAGTCATTAGGCAAATTTTATTAATTTACCTAACAACTACAGGTATTTTTTTAACTATTTTTTTTGCATTATGGTATCAAAAATTATATGAAGAATTAGTTGTTTTAAAGGGTGCCACTTTGAGAGAAAGTCATAGAAATATTGTTATAAGCATCTTAAATTCTCGTTTTACCCCTATAGATATAAGCGCAAAAAATATTGCTCAAAGCACAGCACTAAAATTTGCTATATTTGATGCTAAAAAGATTGTTTTTAGTAATATAGATTTTGATTTAAGAAAAGCAAAAATTGAGCTTAAAGGTAGAGGTATTTGTGATAATAAGGTTTTTTTCCTTGCTCCTATGAGTGCAGATCATTATTTTTTAAGACATGCTAGCAATGAAGAAGTAAATACTAACGATGGTTTGCAAATTTTAATACAGGGTGAAGATGTTGGCAAAGATCTTTTTTGGATTAGAACGAAAGTTTTTAGTTTTGCTATTATGGCTTTTTGCATATTGGGTTTAATATCTTATATTTTAGTAAAAATTGCTCTAAAGCCTTTAGAGGATAAAATCAGCACACTAGATCGTTTTATTAAAGATTCAACTCATGAACTCAATACCCCATTAAGTGTTATTTTGATGAGTATAGAACAACTTGAGCATCAAAATTTAGGAGATAATACTAAATTTACAAGGATTAAGCTTGCTGCAAAAAGTTTGTCTCAAGTGTACTCTGATCTTGTTTTTTATAATTTCCCTAATACCTTAGAAACAGAAAAACAAAAATTTGATTTAAGAATACTACTTGAAGAAAGATTGGAATATTTTAAAGTATTTTTTGAGCAAAAGAAAATTACACTAAAGCTTGATTTAAATCAAGCAAATATTTTTGCTCCTAAAAGTCAAATTTCTAAATTGATTGATAATCTTATAAGCAATGCTATTAAATATAATAAAAAAGGTGGAGTAATTTCTATAAGTTTAAAAGCCAATTTTTTAAGTATTGCGGATACAGGTTGTGGAATTTCAAAGTCCAATTTAAATCATATTTTTGATAGGTATGCAAGATTTAATACTGATCAAGGAGGATTTGGCATAGGGCTTTCTTTGGTAAAAAAAGTTTGTGATGATAATGATATTAAGATTATTTGCGAATCTGTAGAAAATCAAGGGAGTGTTTTTAAATTAAATTGGTAATCAGCAAGGAATTTTCCTTGCTGATAAGAGGTTAGAGCAGATATTACATCATTCCGCCCATGCCACCCATTCCTCCCATACCGCTCATATCTGGCATAGCAGGTTTATCTTCTTTAATTTCGCTAATTGTTGCTTCTGTGGTTAAAAGCATACTAGCTACAGAAACCGCATTGAGTAAAGCTACTCTTTCTACTTTAACAGGGTCGATAATTCCACTTTCAAGCATATTAACATATTCGCCTTTTGCAGCATCAAATCCTGTGTTTTCATCTTTAGCATTTTCTACGCTATTTACAACTACACCTGCATCAAATCCTGCATTTTCAGCAATTTGTCTTAAAGGTGCTCTTAAAGCTCTTTCAACGATAGCTGCGCCGATTGCTTCATCACCTTGTAGATCAAGTTTGATTTTAGCTTTTGCTTTGATAAGCGCTGCACCACCACCGATTACTATACCTTCTTCAACTGCTGCTTTAGTAGCGCTTAAAGCATCATCAACACGATCTTTTTTCTCTTTCATTTCAGTTTCAGTTGCTGCACCTACTTTAATAACTGCAACACCACCGCTTAATTTTGCAAGTCTTTCTTGTAATTTTTCTCTGTCATAATCTGAGGTTGTTTCAGCAATTTGTGCTTTGATTTGGTTTACTCTTGCATCGATATTTGCTTTTTCACCTGCGCCATTTACTATGGTTGTATTGTCCTTATCGATGATTACACTAGAAGCTTGTCCAAGATCTTGTATAGTCGCACTTTCAAGAGTTCTTCCAAGTTCTTCAGAAATCACTTCTCCGCCTGTTAAAATCGCTATATCTTCAAGCATAGCTTTTCTTCTATCGCCAAAACCTGGAGCTTTTACTGCTGAAATATTAAGAACACCGCGAAGTTTATTTACAACCAAAGTTGCAAGCGCTTCGCCTTCAATATCTTCAGCGATAATTAAAAGTGGTTTGCCTGTTTTTTGAATTTGTTCTAAAACCGGTAATAAATCTTTTAAATTTGCAATTTTTTTATCAAAAAGCAGGATATAAGGGCTTGAAAGCTCTACTGTCATTTTTTCTGCATTAGTGATAAAATAAGGGCTTAAATAACCTCTGTCAAATTGCATACCTTCAACTACATTTAATTCATCATTGATTGATTTTGCCTCTTCAACAGTGATAACACCATCTTTGCCTACTTTTTCCATAGCATCAGCAATTAAATTGCCGATTTTTTCATCAGAGTTGGCTGAAATTGTAGCAACTTGTGCAATTTCTTTTTTATCTTTTACTTCGCGAGAAAGTTTTTTAAGTTCTGCTACTATAGCTTCGCAAGCCTTATCCATACCGCGTTTTACTTCGATAGGATTTGCACCTGCTGTGATATTTCTTAAACCTTCTTTGAAAATTGCATGAGCTAAAACCGTTGCAGTAGTTGTTCCATCGCCTGCTTGATCAGCTGTTTTACTCGCTACTTCTCTTACGAGTGAAGCACCCATATTTTCAAGACTATCTTTAAGCTCTACTTCTTTAGCAACACTTACGCCATCTTTAGTAATGCTTGGAGCACCAAAGCTTTTTTGGATTAAAACATTGCGTCCTCTTGGCCCCATAGTTACTTTTACTGCGTCATTAAGTTTTTTAACGCCCTCGTAAAGTTTATTTCTTGCTTCATCTGAAAAAATAATTTCTTTTGCCATTTTTTATCCTTTTTTATAAATTATTTTAAAATTCCTAAGATATCATCTAAATTTAAAACTAAATATTCATTATTATCAAGTTTAATTTCTGTTCCACCGTATTTAGCAAACACGATTTTATCACCATTTGCAATATCAGTGATTTCTTTACTTACTGCTACTACTTCACCCATTAAAGGCTTTTCTTTAGCATTATCTGGTATAATTATGCCTGAGGCTGTTGTTTTAGTTTCTTCTACGCGTTTAACTAGAACACGCTTTCCTAAAGGTTGAAAATTCATTTTTGTCCATCCTTAAAAATATTGATTTTAGCACTCTTTAATTTAGAGTGATAATATCATACTATAAAAAATGAATTTTGTCAATACTTTAAATTAAAATATTTATAAAAGTTTAGTTTTATAGACTAAAGTTATTTTATAAAATAAACTAAAGGATAAAAATGAAAAAGATTTTTTATGGCATTGTAGCTTTTGTTGTTGTGCTTTTAATCGCTCTTTGTACCATGCTTTTTACAAGTTTTGGTAATAATATAGTGGCAAATATAGCACAAAAAAAGATCAAAGAAAATGCGGGATTAGATGTAAATATCACGCGTTTTAATTTGCGTTTTTCAAGTCTTGAACTGCAAGCAAATATTGCAAATATGGCAGATTTCAATCTCAAGGGAGCTTTGAGTCCTTTTAAGCTTGGATTTGATCTTGACTATCTTATTTCTTTAAAGCAAAATTATGCTAAAAATTTAGGTTTAAATTTAAATCAAAACCTTTCTTTTGGCGGTAAAATTCAAGGCAAGGCAAGTGATTTTGCTTTAGATGGAAGGGGTTACTTACTAGGTTCAAATGTACTTTTAAATGCGAGAATGTATAATTACAGCCCTATCGCTTTAAATTTAGATGCACAAAATCTTAAGATAGAAGAAATACTTCATCTTTTATCTTATCCTAGTTATGCTAAAGGTTTTTTAAATGCTCAGGCAAAAATTTCAGCACAGAATTTAAAACCTGATGGAAATATTATCATAAAACTTGATACAAGCTATATAAACTACGAGGCGATAAAAAAAGATTTTTCTTTAGACTTGCCTTTAAATTCTAATCCTAAAGCAGAAATTTTAGCCAATGTTAAAGAAGATAAGATTTATGCTGTAAGTAAAATTTACAATGATTATCTTAACTTACAAACCCAAAAAACTCTTTATGATATGAGTAAGAATATTTTAAGTACTGATTTTAATTTAAATATTCCTTCTCTTGCAAAGCTTGAAAAACTTACAAAAACTAGATTAAATGGTAGTTTGGGCGTGATAGGCGAAACAAGTGTTGTAAATAATGCCTTATCAAGTTTAAATGCTCAAGTTATCGGACTTGGTGGAGAGGTAAAGGCAAGTTTGAAAAATAATAAAATTTTTGCAGATATTAATGAAGCAAGTTTGGAAAAATTATTAGCTCTTGCAGGATATGGAGCTTTAGTTTCTGGAAATTTAAATGCTAAACTTTTAAATGCGGATTTGGATTTTTCTAATTTCGATCTTGAGGCAAAAATAAACAATGCAAAGATTAACACCAATGAGCTTAAAAAAATTGCTAAAATAGAACTTCCAAATACAATTTTTAGTCTTGATGCTAAAGCAAATGCAAAAAATAGTAATATTTCTTACAATGCTTTACTTGCTTCAAATTTACTTAATATCAAAAAACTTCAAGGAACTTATAATTTAAAAAATAGTGAGTTAAATACAGATTTAAATGCTTTTATTGATGATTTGTCTCAGTTTAGTGCTATAGCGGGACAAAAATTACAAGGTAAGGCAGATCTTAATGCAAAAGCTCATATTATAGGTACTCAAATACAAAATTTAAATGCAAATGCAAATTTGGCAGATGGCGTAATCAAAGCTGATTCAAATGGTAAAAAACTTGATTTGAACATTGATAAACTTGATTTATCTAAACTTTTTGTTATAGCAGGTATGCCAAATTATGCCAGTGGGGTTGTTAATGCAAAAGTTAATTTAGATAATATCGATTTTAACAACCTTAATGGTAAAGCAAATTTAGAGGCTAAAGGCATTTTAAATGCTGCAACCTTAAGTAAAATTTTAAATAAAAATTTTCCAAACAATACAAGTTATGATTTAAATACCAAAATTAATTTTAAAAACAATATCGCTCAATTTGATTCTGTTTTAAATTCATCTTTAGCTGATCTTACAAAACTACAAGGAAGTTTTGATATAAGTAAGATGCTTTTAAATTCAGATTTTAATTTAAAGATAAATGATTTTTCAAAACTAGGCTTTTTGTTAGATAGAAAACTTAAAGGTAAGGCAGAATTTAATGGAAAGGTAGGTTTTGATAAGAGTTTAAATTTTGTTGTAAATAGTCCAAATTTATTTGAAGGAAAACTTCAAAGCACACTTAAAGATAACCTTTTACTTGCTGATTTAAATGGAGTGGATTTAAGTAGTCTAGCTCAGGGTTTGGATTTTATGGATATTTATCAAGGTAAGGCGGACATGAAGGCAAATTACAATCTTTTAAGCGAAGAAGGCGAGGTTAATTTGGATATGAAAGAGGGTAAATTAAAACCAAATCTTATTACCAATGCTTTAAAAATTTTAACATTAAAAGATATTACAGATGATGTTTATCGTACTGCTAATGCTAAAGCTTTGATTAAAAAAGAAAATATCAAGCTTGATCTTAATATGCAAGCAGATCGTTCTTATATTTTAGTACAATCAGGAGCTTTAAATTCTAAAAGTGGAGCTTTAAATTTGCCTTTTGATATTAAACTCGATAGAGCTAATTTTAAAGGAAGTATTACAGGAACTACAGAAAATCCTAAAGTAAATTTAAATGCAGGAAGTGTTTTAAATTCTATTAAAAATGTAGTAGGTGGCGGCGTGAGTGATGGTGCTAAAAATACAGGCAATAAAGTGGATAAAGCGGTAAATAAATTATTAAATAAGATTTTCTAAGGTAAAAAATGTTTAATGGACTCATAAGAGAAATTGCCAAAGTTCAATCTTATCAAAACAATACTTTAAGTTTAACAGCTAAGCATCGTCCAAATCTTGGCGATAGTATAGCTGTAAATGGAGCTTGTTTGAGTGTGACAAAACTTTATGAGGGAGGTTTTGAAGTGGAACTTTCTCGCGAAAGTCGCACTCATATAGCTATAGAGAATTTAAAAGATAAAGTTCATATAGAACCTGCTTTAAGATATGGCGATAGAATCGATGGACATCTTATGCAAGGGCATATTGATTTTATCGGCACACTTGAAAAGATTCAAAAAGATGAAAATGGAGTGGATTTTCATATAACTTTACCTAAAGAAGCTATGAAATTTATGGCAGAAAAAGGAAGTATAGCTGTTGATGGGGTAAGCCTTACTATCAATGAAATTTTAAAAAATGGTATTAGGCTTACTATTATTCCTATTACTTTTAAAGAAACGCTTTTTAAGGACTATCAAGTAGGTAGAAAAATAAATATAGAAAGTGATTTACTTGCTCGTTATATTTATGCACAATTACAAGGTAAAAACAAAGGATTATCATGGGAAGAAGTGGAAAGAATTTCTTATCTTTATTAGAAAATGATAAAGTCGGTATTTTTTGTGCTTTTGATAAGGATTATAATGTTTTTAGGGCTAAAATTCATAATGAGAATTTATTTTCTCATTTAGGTTTTAAAGATATTGAAAAATGTGTTTTTATGGATCAAATTCACTCTCATAAAGTTATCATTTATGAAAAAAAATTAAAAAATCTCAGTTGTGATGGACTTATAAGTAAAGAAAAAAATATCGCCCTTTGTGTCTTAAGTGCGGATTGTCTGCCTTTGATCTTATATCATGAAAGTGGCATTATAGCAGCTTTGCATTCAGGTAGAAAAGGAAGCTTTGAAAATATCCTAAAAGAATGCGTTGATCAAATTACTATGCAAAATTCACATTTAGATAAGAATAAATTTCATCTTTTTATTTTACCTGGAATTTGTGCTAAAAATTATGAAATAGATGGAGAAATTTTAGAAATTGCTAAAAAAGAATTTAAAGAATTTGTTCAAGATGATAAACTTGATTTAAAAGCCTTGGTAAAATTTCAAGCTCAAAATTTAGGCATTGAAAATATTAAAGATTGTGGAATTTGTAGTTTTGATGATGAGAGTTTTTTTTCTTATCGTCGCGATAAAACGCCTAAGCGTTTTGTGAGTGTGGTTTATTTAAAGGATTAAAATGTATGAAAGAAAAGATTTAAGAGTGTTAAAAATCATTCAAAAAGCTAGAGAATTTGGCGATGGGGATTTGTTAAATGAAGTTTTGGTGAAACAATTAATTGATGCAGATTTTTGTGAAATTAGTGAAAAAGAAAAAGAAGAGCTTGCAACTCTTCTAAATTCTTTAATCAATGCGAAAGATAAAGCGTTGTTGAGTAATTAAAATTCTATATAGTTTTCAAAATCTTCTTCTTTTGGAGGATTAGGTTGATTCGAGGCTAGGGCTTCTTTAACAACCTGTTCGTATCCAGCTATGATATGTTTAAAATTCTCTTTTGCTTTTCCACTAAGTTCTGATTTGGCGATTTTTACAACAGATGCAGGATTTATAGCTTTATTATTTAAATATACTCCAAAATGCAAATGAGGCCCTGTGCTCATACCTGTTGAACCAACATATGCAATTACTTGTCCTTGATTTACCTTTTGTCCGTTTTTAATTTTTGCAAAACGACTAAGATGAGCATATAAAGTCATATAACCTGAGTCATGCTTGATTTGAATTACATTTCCATAACCACCTTTTGTGCCTATAAAGGTTACTACTCCTTTGCCAGCACTTTTCACAGGAGTTCCAGTAGGTGCAGCATAGTCTATACCAAGATGGGCACGATAGCGTTTTAATATAGGATGATATCTTGCTGTTGTAAAAGGAGAAGAAATTCTAGTGTAATTCACAGGTTTTGTAAGTAAAAAAGATTCTAATTCTTTGCCATCACGATCATAGAATATATCATTATAAGAAAAGACTTCTCTAGCGCTTTTATTGATTTCTACCATTGCCATTTTTATATTTATATCACCCCAAAGTTTACCCATGCGTCTTTTTTGTTCATAATATAGGGTTACTTCATCACCTTTTTGGATATTGCGAAAATTTATACTTCCTCGAAAAGCACGAACCATAGCACGAGCTAAAGTACTGCTACCACTTTCTTCATAGACATCTTGATAAGCAGAGCTTTTAATGGTTAAATGTAAAATTCTATCTTCTTTTTGATAAGATACAGGAGTAAAAGCAAGAGTGTATTGTCCATCTTTATCTTTATAGATATGAATTTGTAAATCATCACTAATTGGAATTAAAACTTGTTCTATGTTGTTGTTTTCATCTTTTAAAACTTGATATTTTATTTTGTAGGCTATATCAGAAGCGAGCTCTTGATCTTCTCTATCAAGTCCATAATAAAGCGACATAGGTATGGAATTTCTTTGTAAGAATTTAAGCAAGGTATCTCCATTATCCCAAGTTAGCTCTTCAACACTTAAAGCTGCAAAACTTTGAACAACAAAAATAAATAAAAGTAATAATTTTTTCATGAGATAACCTTAATTTTTAAAAGAATTTTGAAATTTAAAAGCTATATTTTACTTTATTTTTCTTACAATTGCTTAACAAAAAAGGATTATAATTCTATAAATTTTTATTTAAGGAGCAAATTTGTTTAAAACTATAGTATGTTTTTTAGCTTTAAACCTTAGCCTCTTTGCGGTTGGATTTGATTTAAAACCCATAAAAAGTGAACTTGTAAAAGTTGATGATATTTATGGTTATATTAAAGATAGTGATGATATAAAGCTTTATTCAAGTGGTGTGGTAATACAGCGCTTTAAAAATTCGCAAAGTATCATCGCTAGGGCAAGTGTCATAGATAAAAAAGATGGTTTAGTGAAATTAGAATTTAGTGTTTTTTCAGCTCTTAAGCAAGATGCTTTGCCTTTGCCAAATGTTTTACCTAAAGTAGGTGATGAGGTTGTTTTAAATTTTCTTTATGATAGAGGATTGGTAATTGCTCCTGATGAACAAACTTATAATGAACTTGTTAGAGAATTTCCGCAGATATATTTTACCCATATTGATATTTTTGGAGCACAATTAATTAGAACGGCTACTCTTTCTCCTAAGCGTTCAGATTTTAGGCAATTTTGTGATGATAATGCGGTCGGCATTTTGGTTGTGGCTTTGGAAAATCATGCAGAAGTTGTGGATTGTCAAGATTTTAATAAGCTTTATGAAGTGCCTATAAGCAAGCCAACTAGCGTTCAGGTTCCTTTTTATTCTCGTATAGGTGGATATAAAAGTAATTTTTTTGATTTTAACTCTCAAGAAATAGGAAATTATTATAGGTATTATGATGCTTTGATTAATCTTCCTAAGGTGCAATAAACATGAAAAAAGAATTTGAACAATATTTTAAACGATTTTTAGGAGAAGAAAACGCTTATTTTGATGAAATTCACAAAAGAGCTTATAGCTATGATGCGACAAAAAAACATTATTTACCCGATGGGGTTCTTTTTCCAAGAAATGAAGAAGATATTGCTCAAATTTTAAAATTTTGTAATGAAAATAATATCATAGTCATACCGCGAGGCTCAGGATCTGGTTTTACAGGAGGAGCTTTAGCTGTTAATGGCGGGGTGGTGCTTGCTTTTGAAAAGCATATGAATAAAATTTTAGAAATTGATCTTGAAAATTTAGTGGCTGTTGTGCAACCTGGGGTTATTAATATACATTTACAAAAAGAAGTGGCTAAATATGGACTTTTTTACCCACCTGACCCTGCTAGCATGGAGTATGCAAGCTTAGGGGGTAATGTAAGCGAAAATGCTGGGGGAATGAGAGCTGCAAAATATGGCATCACAAAAGATTATGTGATGGCTTTAAGGGCTGTTTTGCCTAGCGGAGAAATCATTCGTGCAGGGAAACGCACTATTAAAGATGTAGCAGGTTATAATTTGGCAGGAATTTTAATCGCTAGTGAAGGTTCTTTGGCAGTTTTAAGTGAGCTTACTTTAAAATTAATACCTTTGCCTAAATTCAAAAAAACTGCTTTTGCTATTTTTCCAAGTGTAAAAAGTGCTATGAATGCGGTTTACAAAAGTCTTGCTAGCGGTGTAAGTCCTGTATCTATGGAATTTTTAGACAATCTTAGCATTAGAGCGGTTGAGAGCAAATTTAATAAAGGTTTGCCTATAGAAGCTGGAGCTATTTTGATTGCTGATGTGGATGGTAATGTTAAAGAGGCTATTGATGAGGATTTAAGAAATTTAGAATATTATTTTTTAGAAGCTGGCGCTAGCGAATTTAAAATAGCAAAAGATGAACAAGAAACCGCAGATATTTGGTTTGCTAGAAGAAATTGTTCTCAAAGCATTGCCATGTATGGAACTTTAAAACTTAATGAAGATATTACAGTTCCGCGTTCTAAACTACCTACTTTGCTTGAAGGTATAGATGAGATTTCTAAAAAATATGGTTTTAAAATTCCTTGTTTTGGACATACAGGGGATGGAAATGTGCATACTAATGTTATGGTTCCTGATAAAAATGATAAAGAGCAGGTGAAAAAAGGCTATGAAGCTGTGGAAGAGATTTTTAAATTAACAGTGAAACTTGGAGGAACTTTAAGCGGAGAGCATGGTATCGGACTCTCTAAGGCACCTTTTATGAATTTAGCTTTTTCTGAAGCCGAAATGAATTTAATGAGAAATATTAAAAAAGCTTTTGATCCAAATAATATACTAAATCCTTTTAAAATGGGACTTTAGAAGGTGAAAAATTTTTTTACTATTTTACTAAATTTGCGTGATAAGGAAATTTTAAATTATGCAGCAGCGCTTAGTTTTTATACTGTATTATCTTTAATACCTATTTTATTTGTATGTTTTTCTGTTTTTACGCAAATTTCCAGCTTTAAAGCTTATTATGAAAAAGCAAAGCAAGTAATTTTTGCTTTTTTAATACCAACGCAACAAGATGTTGTTGCTACCTACATCGATACTTTTTTAAAAAATAGTGTAAATTTGGGTATTGTAGGTCTTATTGCTATGGCATTTACTTCTTTAGCTTTTTTTTCAGGCTATGATTTTGTAATCAATCGCATTACTAAAAATGAACCTAAAGGACTTTGGCAAAGTATTAGTTCTTATTGGACTCTTTTAACTCTTGTTCCTTTGGGGCTTGGGCTTAGTTTTTATATTTCAGGTTTTATCCAACAAACTTTAGATGATTATAAAATAGGGTTTAATTTTTTTGAAATTTTACCCTTTGTAATTATTTGGGGTTTATTTTTTATATCTTATTCAAGTTCTGTTTATAAGGGAACTCTTAAAAGTTTAGCTTTAGTATCTTTTGGAGCGGGTGCTATTTGGTATATAGGAAAAAATTTATTTGTATATTACGTGGTATATAATAAAACATACGCTAGCGTTTATGGATCTTTTTCTACTATTTTATTCTTTTTTATTTGGATTTATATTTCTTGGATTATTTATCTTTTTGGGCTTAAACTCTATTATTTTCTAAATCACAATCATAATGAAGGGAATAAAATTCGCAAAAATACAAAGAAAAGCTAGATATTTAAATCGCACAGAGATTAAAGAAGCAATAAGATAACTTATAAAAATCCAAAATGGGATATGGATATTAGTTCCATAAATTTTAAATTTAAAAAATTCATCTAAGATAAAATTGAGCAAATCTCCATAGTTTATAAGATGCAAAAATAATACTAAAGGATAAAATATTACAAAAATTCCACTCAAAATAATACCTAAAATTTGTTGGTAGCTTATAAGTGGAAAAAAATAAAGCACAGGTAAAACCATAGCAAAAAAAGTCCAAATATTAAGCAAAATAATATTTATAAGATTATTAAATTTATTTGCAAAATGATGCATATATAAAAAAATATAAAAAACACCTAAAATAGAAAATAAAAATCCAATACTAAATAAAAGTCTAGGGTAAAGAGAAATGCACAATAAAATACTACAAAAAAGCGTAACGAAATTAATGATTTTTATATTTTTACACAATAGATAAAAAACCCAAAAAGCCATAATCAAGGAGCGCACAAAAGAAGGGACAAATCCTATTAAACAAGCATAAGCTAAAAGTAGTGCAAAAATTAAAATACTTAAATCTAAACGTAAATTTCTATAAGGAAAATATCTTTTTTGGAAAAAACTATAAATTGGAGCTAAAATAAAGAAAATTAAACTAAAAAGTAAGCCTATGTGATAACCGCTAATTGCTATAAGGTGTGCTATGCCGTAGTAATTTACATCGTTTCTAAGCTCTAAAGATATGGGCAGTGCAAAAAATAAAGCACCATAAAATTCTTTAATCTTTTCATTTGTATGTTGATTTAAGAAGTAAGATATAATGGGATTGTATTCTTTTTCTTTTAATTTTTCAAAATCATAAGAAGGTGCGTAAAAACTTTTGCTCAGATAGTCTTTAAAGTTAATATTATGGGTGATAATTCTAAGGCTTAAAAATTGATTCTTGCTTAAATTTAAATCCTTAAAACTTGTAGTATAAAAAGTGAAGTTTTCAGTTTGTAACTTTAAAACCCAGTATTTTTTATTTTTTTTATTATATTTTATATATTGGTGCGTTAATAGAGCGTTGTCTATAAGGTAATGTTTTTGGTTTTTAAAGTTTAAAAAATTATTATATTCTAAAAGGATATTAAAAATAAAAATAACAACAACAGAGAAAAATAAATAATGAAATTCTTTAAAAGAGTAAGAAAAAGAATTCCATAGAGACATTATTTTTTAGAAAATTTACTTAAATAAAGCCAAATTATTCCGGCTAAAAATAATAAAAATAAAGGAGCAACATAAGGATATAAACTCAGTTTATCAAAAATTGCTTCAATAATATACCCAAAAGTATAAGCAGCAAAACCTAGAACAATAGCCCATGCCAAACTAGCTAGAGTATTGATAATAAAAAATTTAATAAAATTATATTTTGCCATACCTGCAGCTATGGGAATGAAAGTTTTTAAACCATAAATAAATTTTTGAGTTACAAGTAAAATAATTCCATGTTGTTTTGTTTTTATCATAGCAAGGGCTATTTTGCGTCGGTGTTTTTTAAAATAAGGCATAATGTCTTTTTTATAATATTTTCCAAGTATAAAAAGCAAAGTTGAACCTATGGTATTAGCAATAAAAGCAAGAGCAATGCAAAAACTAAGATCCATTTTTCCTTGAGAACTTAAAACTCCTGCAGCTAAAATTCCAACCATCCCACCCCCTAAAGAGTAAAAGAATAAAACAATATAACCATATTTTATTAAAGTATCAATCATATCTTGCATAATAAACCTTATTTAGCGTATTCTACAGCTCTAAGTTCACGTATAACATTGACTTTAATTTCACCAGGATATTGCATTTTTTCTTGAATTTCAGCTGCTATTTCCTTAGCTAAAAGTACACTTTCATCATCATTAACAAGCTGAGCATTGGCTATGACGCGAATTTCTCTTCCGGCATTGATTGCATAGGCATTTTTAATTCCTTCTTTACTTTTAGCGATATCTTCTAGCTCACTGACTCTTTTTAAGAAAGCTTCTAACACTTCTCTTCTAGCTCCAGGTCGTGCAGCACTTAAAGTATCTGCTGCACAAACAGCTGCTGATTCTATGCTTGTAGCTTCTTCGTGTCCATGATGTGCGTAAATAGCATTGATTACTACAGGATGCTCTTTGTAGCGTTTGCAAAGTTCTGCACCTAAATCCACATGAGATCCTTCAAAATCATGGGTTAATGCTTTTCCTATATCATGTAAAATTCCCGCACGACGTGCTAAATTCTCATCTCCACCACACTCAGCAGCAATGATTCCTGCAAGATGAGCCACTTCCAAAGAATGTGCTAAAGCGTTTTGTCCATAGCTTGCTCGGTATTTGAGTTTTCCTATGAGTTTTACAATTTCAGGGTGTATTTTATTTAAACCTAGATCCATAACTATGGTTTCGCCTTCTTCTAGAATGGCACTATCAAATTCTTTACACACTTTTTCGTGAATTTCTTCTATGCGCGCGGGTTGAATTCTGCCATCTTCAACTAAAAGTTCTATAACTTTTGTAGCAATAGCACGGCGATAAAGATTAAAACAACTTACTATAATAGCACCTGGTGTATCATCGATGATAATATCAACACCTAAAACCATTTCCAAGGTTTTAACATTGCGCCCTTCTTTACCAATGATACGTCCTTTAAGTTCATCGTTTTTAATGTTAATAACATTGATAAGTCTTTCAGCTGCAAATTCACCTGCAAAACGAGAAGTAGCTTGAGCAATGATGAAATTAGCTTTTCTTTTAGCTTCATTTTTTGCTTCTTCTTCATATTTTCTTACTATATGTGCAATTTGCTCGCGAGAATTTTCTTCTACTTTTTTAAGAATGATTTCTTTGGCTTCATTTTGTGTAAGTCCTGTCGAATGTTCTAAAATTTTTAAAACATCGTCAAGTTTTTCTTGATATTTATTTTTTAATTTATCAACATCAGATTGTAAGTCTTGAATGTGTTTTTGTGACTTGCAAAGGTATTCTTTATCTTCTTTTAGTTTTTCTTCTTCTTGCTGAAGTTTTTGTTCTTTTTTAGAAAGATCATCAAATTTTTGATTAAAATCTTTTTGAATTTTGTGAGTTTTTTCTTCGTATTTTTTTTTAACTTCTAATTCTGCATTAAGAATTGAATTTTTTGCATCTTTTAAAATAAGCTCCGCTTCGTATTCTATAGCTTTGGCTTTAGCTTTGGCTTGTTCTACGAAAATTTCATATTTGGCATCATTGATTTTTTTTGCAACTAAATATCCTATACCGAGTCCGACTATAGCGGCTATAAGTGCGATAAGTGATTCTATCATTTTTTCTTTCTTTCTTGTAATATTTTTTATAAGGGTTTATGTATAATTTTCCTGAAATATCATGCTTTTGTGTTAGATTATTTTGACTTAAAGCATCTATACTTTGGACAAATATTATATGAGGTTTGTAATTTAAATTTTCAAAAAATCTATCATAAAAACCTTGCCCATGTCCTATTCTTTTTAAATTTTTATCGACGCCAATTACAGGCACAATAGCTAAATCAATTTTTGCTTTAAAAAAAGAATCTATAGGCTCTAAAACCCCAAACCTTTTTTTAATAAAAGGCAATCTTAATTTTACAATTTTTAAACTTTTATCTTGCATAAATGGAACAAAAAGTTTGTAATTTTTATTAAGAATATGGCGAAATTTTATTAAGTTTGGTTCATAATGCAAAGGAATAAAAATTAAAATATTTTTAGCTTTAAATAGTTTTATTATTTTAAGACATTCTTTAAATATTTTATAATCTTGTTTGAAATTTAGTTTTGAATGTTTGAAAAGGCGTATTTTTTGCAATGCTCTAAAATCTGTTTTTTCCATTAATATGCCTTTAAAAAAATATTATCTTATGTATGTTATAATTTTAGCATTTTTATAAAGAAGAATAAAGGATTGATAAATAATGAAGATTAAAAAAATACTTTTACTAGTGGCAATATCTTGTTTGTTTGTTGCTTGTAGCAATGATAAAGAAAAACAGCAAAATGATGTAAATTTAAGCACCGAGGCAAGTATAAATCAAAGTGATGATATGAATTTTAAACTTAATTTGATTGATGGAGGATCAATTTCAGTTAAAAAAGAAAATGTCGTTTTAAATTTCAACGATGAAGATAAGGCAACTTTGTTTGTATTTTTTACCACTTGGTGTACCCCTTGCATTGCTGAAATCCCTCATCTTAATAAATTACAAGAAAAGTATAATAATGATTTTAATATAGTTGGGGTTTTGTTAGAAGATAAATCTAACGATGAGATTCAAAAATTTATAGAACAGTATAAAATATCTTATAAAGTCGCTAATGGTGAAAATAACTATCTTTTAGCTAAAGCTTTAGGTGGGGTAAATGGAATTCCTACCATGTTTCTTTACAACAAGCATTCTAAATTGATTAATCAGTATTTAGGGCTTATTCCTGAAGAAATGCTAGAAATCGATATACAAAAGGCTATACTTTAATGTTTAATTTTTTTAAAAAAGGACTTGCAAAAACTCTTGAAAATATTGTTGGGATTAAAGGAGAGAATAAAAAGATAACCAAAGATTTGCTTGAAGAAATTTTGCTTGAAGCAGATGTAAGTTATGAAATAGTTGAAGAGATAATTTATTATTTACCACCTCAAAATGAAGTAAAAAAAGAAGATTTAAAGCGTGTTATGGGTTCTTATTTTCTTTATGAAAAAAAAGAAACTAATCAAGAAAAACCTTTTGTAGAGCTTATTTTAGGAGTAAATGGAGCAGGAAAAACAACAAGTATTGCCAAACTTGCTTATTTATATAAAAACCAAAATCAAAAAGTGATTTTAGGAGCGTGTGATACTTTTAGAGCAGGTGCGATTGAACAATTAAAACTTTGGGCGCAAAAAGTGGATGTAGATATAGTTTTAACTGCACAAGGGCATGATCCTTCAGCGGTTGCTTTTGATACCATCTCTAAAGCAAAAGCAAAGGATTTTGATAGAGTTATTATCGATACAGCAGGGCGTTTGCAAAATCAAAAAAATTTAGCCCATGAGCTTGAAAAAATTGTGAGAATTTCAAACAAAGCTTTAGAAGGTGCACCCCATAGAAAAATTTTAGTTTTAGATGGAACACAGGGAAATGCTGGAATTTTACAAGCTAAAGCTTTTAATGAGCTTGTAAAACTTGATGGTGTGATTATCACAAAGCTTGATGGGACAGCTAAAGGGGGTGCACTTTTTAGTATAGCAAGAGAGCTTGAGCTTCCTATTTTTTATGTAGGCGTGGGTGAGCAAATGACGGATTTGCAAGAATTTAATGCAAGTGCTTATTTAGATACTTTATTAGATCCTATTTTTGAATAATGGCAAAAAATAAAGCACTTTTTGAATGTCAAGCTTGTGGAAATCAACAAAGCAAATGGCTTGGAAAATGTCCTGATTGTGGAGCTTGGGATAGTTTTGTAGAATTAAAAGCTGAGCAAATTAAAGTTTTAAAAGAGCTTGCGCAAGTTAGTATGAAAACAAGTGAAGCTGTTTGTATTGAAGATGTGGAATTAGAATATTTTACAAGATACAGCACAGATGATAATGAGCTTGATTTGGTTTTAGGCGGAGGGCTTGTTGAAGGTTCTTTAGTGCTTATAGGCGGAAGTCCAGGTGTGGGAAAATCTACGCTTTTGTTAAAAATTGCTTCAAATTTAGCTAAACAGGGTAAAAAAGTGCTTTATGTCAGTGGCGAAGAAAGTAAAGCTCAGATTAAATTAAGAGCTGATCGCCTTGAGGCTAATACTCCGAATTTATTTTTACTTACTGAACTTTGCCTTGAAAATATTTTAGAAGAATTACACAAAAAGGATTATAGTATTCTTATCATTGATTCTATACAAACTCTATATTCAAATAAAGTCACTTCAGCAGCAGGAAGCATCACTCAGGTGCGTGAGATTACTTTCGAACTTATGCGTGTTAGCAAGGCTTATAATATCAGTACTTTTATCATAGGGCACATTACTAAAGAAGGTGCTATAGCAGGACCTAGGGTTCTTGAACATATGGTGGATGTGGTGCTTTATTTTGAAGGAGATGCCACTAAAGAAATTAGACTTTTAAGAGGCTTTAAAAATCGTTTTGGTGGAACGAATGAAGTAGGTATTTTTGAGATGACTACTAAGGGTTTGATCAGTGCAAAAGATTTGGCAAATCGTTTTTTTACTCGTGGAAAGGCTATTTCAGGAAGTGCTTTAGGTGTTGTGATGGAAGGATCTCGTGCTTTGGTTTTAGAAGTTCAAGCTTTAGTGTGTGAAAGTTCTTATCCAAAACGTAGCGCTACAGGGTATGAAAAAAATCGCTTAGATATGCTTTTGGCTTTGCTTGAAAGAAAACTTGAAATTCCTTTAGGGCATTATGATGTATTTGTAAATATTAGCGGCGGAGTAAAAGTAAGTGAAACTGCTGCGGATTTAGCTGTGGTTGCAGCTATTATTTCAAGTTTTAAAAATCGCCCTTTGAGTAAAGATAGTATTTTTATAGGAGAACTTAGTTTAAATGGAGAAATTAGAGAGGTTTTTAGCCTTGATACGCGTTTAAAAGAAGCTAAAATGCAAAAATTTAAAAATGCTATTGTTCCTTCTAAGCCTTTGGAAGATATAGGGCTTAAGTGTTTTGTTGCTAAAGAACTTTCACAAGTTTTAGAATGGATGTAAATTTTCATTAAAATATAAGTAAGATTTTGCTAAAATTCCGAATTTAGAATAAAATTTTCGAGGAAACCATGAAAGATTTATTTTTATTTAGCTCTTTGCTTGATGCAAGTCATACTTTTTCTTATTTTTTTCACATAGGTTTGGTAGCTTTAATTGCTGTTATAGTGGCTATGATGGCTACTCGTTCTATGCAACTTGTTCCCCGCGGTATGCAAAATTTAGGTGAGGCTTTTTTAGAGGGAGTTTTATCTATGGGTAGAGATACCATGGGAAGTGAAAAAGGTGCAAGAAAATATCTTCCTTTGGTTGCAACTTTGGGGATTATAGTGTTTTTTAGTAATATTATAGGCATAATACCTGGTTTTCATTCTCCAACTGCAAGTTTAAATTTGACTTTGTCCTTAGCTATTATAGTTTTTGTATATTATCATTTTGAGGGTATTAGGGCACAAGGTTTTGTAAAGTATTTTGCTCATTTCATGGGACCTATTAAACTTTTAGCTCCTTTGATGTTTCCTATAGAGATAGTCTCTCATCTTTCTCGTGTGGTTTCTTTGTCCTTCCGTTTGTTTGGAAATATTAAAGGTGACGATTTATTTTTGATGGTAATTTTAGCTTTAGTTCCTTATATAGCTCCGCTTCCTGCTTATGTGCTTTTAACTTTTATGGCATTTTTACAAGCTTTTATTTTTATGATTTTAACTTATGTATATTTAGCAGGTGCAACTGTTGTTGAGGAAGGTCATTGATCTATATTTTAGAATTTTTTAAAGGTGCATCTTTAGCTTTAATGCTTTTTGGTGCACTTTTCTTCTTTTTTAAATATAATTCTTTTTTCTATCTTTGCTTGGGTATTATACCAGGTTTGCTTTTATCTTTAATTTTTGTTTTACTTATAGAAAACCATAAGCTAAAAAATGAAGATAAGTTAAGATAAAAGCAAAAAATAGTTTATTTTCTAAGCATGAAGCTCTTCTTTAATCAAATGCTTTACAGCTTCATAAATTTTAATAGCCGCTTTGGATTTATTCATAGTATAAAGATGAATTCCATCTACACCACTTGTGATTAAATCGACAATTTGATCGCAAGCATACGCGATACCTGCATCTTCTAAAGCCAAAGTATTATTTTCATATTTTTCTAAAATTTTAACAAATTTAGGAGGGATTTTAGCTCCGCAAAGTTGAGAAATTTTTAAAACCTGTCTTTTGTTAGTAATAGGCATAATACCTGCGTAAATAGGTATGTCAATACCTGCTAAAGCACAATTTTGTTTAAAAGTATAAAAATCTTCATTATCGTAAAAAAGTTGAGTAATGAGCTTATCTGTTCCTGCATTTACCTTAGTTTTAAGATGGTGTATATCCTCGATGAAATTTTTAGATTCATTATGTTTTTCAGGATAGCATGCGGCATAAATTTCAAAGTATTCTTGTTTTTTTATAAAAGAAATTAAATCACTAGCATAAGAAAAATCTTTGCTTTTTTCTAAATTTTCACATATATCGCCTCTTAGGGCAAGAATTTGATTAAGATTTTTTTCTTTGCATTTTTGAAGTATCTGAGTGATTTTTTCTTTACTAGAATGGATGCAAGGTAAATGTACTATGCTAGGAATTTGATATTCTTCCTGGATTAAGCTCGCAATTTCTAAAGTGTTTTGTGAGTTAATAGAGCCTGCTGCGCCAAAGGTTACGCTGATAAAATTAGGGCTTAATTGCCCTAAATCATCTAAGATAGCATGAAGATTTTTGATATTTTCATCCTTTCTTGGTGGAAAAACTTCAAAAGAAAAATTGCACATAAAAACTCCTTATAATTGTTTTCGTATTTTTTGCGTAGCCGTAACTAAATTTTTAAGAGAGGCTATGACTTCTTCATAGGCTCTTGTTTTAAGCCCGCAGTCTGGATTGATCCAAATTTGTTCTTTAGGTAATTTGTTTAAAATTTTTTCTATAGTTAAACTTAGTTCTTCTACGCTTGGAACTCTAGGGCTATGTATATCATAAACTCCTGGCCCTACTTCAGTTTTAAAATGAACAGCTTTTAGAGTATCTAAAAGACTTAAGTTTGATCTTGAAGCTTCAAAAGAAATCACATCAGCATCCATAGCGTCAATTTCTTTTAAGATGTCGCTAAATTCGCTATAGCACATATGAGTGTGAATTTGAGTTTCAGCTTTTACCCCGCTATGCACAAGATTAAAAGCAGGAATAGCCCAATCTAAATACTCGCTATGCCAATCGCTTTTTCTTAAAGGCAGTTTTTCACGTA
Organism: Campylobacter sp. 107; assembly: GCF_002383835.1. Taxonomy (NCBI): domain Bacteria; kingdom Pseudomonadati; phylum Campylobacterota; class Epsilonproteobacteria; order Campylobacterales; family Campylobacteraceae; genus Campylobacter; species Campylobacter sp. 107. The sequence goes on along the minus strand of NZ_NXBA01000016.1, from coordinate 26,211 downwards.
AAGCCGCTTCATCAATTTGTATGATTTTTATACCTGCATTTTCAAGATCTAACACTTCATCTCTTATAGCTAAGGCAATTTGCTCAGTACTTTCTTTTAGACTGATGTCTTCTCTTGGAAAGGACCAATTAAGTATGGTTACAGGCCCAGTTAGCATGCCTTTTACGATTTTTTGACTTAAACTTTGTGCAAATTTAGACCAAGCTAAGGTAATAGGCTTTGTGCGTGATACATCACCCCAAATTACAGGAGGCTTAACACACCTTGTGCCATAGCTTTGAACCCAGCCATTTTGAGTAAATAAAAAGCCCTTTAAATTCTCTCCAAAATACTCCACCATATCATTTCTTTCAAATTCTCCATGCACTAAAACATCAAGTCCTATTTCTTCTTGAATTTGTATGCATTCTTTGATTTTTTGTTGGTTAAATTCAGTGTAGTTTTGAGCTGAAATTTTTTCTTGCTTAAAGGCAAGGCGATTAGATCTTACATCAGCACTTTGAGGAAACGAACCTATGGTTGTGGTTGGTAAAAGAGGGAGTTTTAAAAATTCTTTTTGGATTAAGGCGCGTTCTTTAAAACTAGGCGTTCTGGTAAAATCTTCTTTTTTTAAAGCCTTAAGCCTTGCTTTGACTTTTTCATCTAAACGCTCTGGGATATTTTTAAAAAGCTCTTGATTGGCTCTAAAGAGCGGATTTTCTTCGCTAGAATTTAGAATTTCTTTTAAATCTTTAAGTTCTTGAAGTTTTTCTTTAGCAAAGGAAAAAAGTTTAAGATAGCTTGAATCTAATTTGCTTTCAAATTCAGTGCTATAAGGCACATGTAAAAGTGAGCAAGAAGTGTTTAAGATGATATTTTGTGTATATTTTTGAAGCTCTTTAATAAGCTTTAGGCTTTTAGCATAATCATTAGTATAGATATTTTTGCCATTAATAAGACCTGCAAAAAGGATTTTATCTTTAGCAAAGCCGTATTTTTGAACTAAGGCTAAGCTTTGTTTACCTTCGATAAAATCAAGACCCAAAGCATCAAATTTGCTTTCTAAAAGTTTAGGATAAATATCTCTTAAGTCTCCAAAATAGCTTTGAAGTAAAATTTTAAGATCTTTTTTGTGATTTAAAAGTTCTTGGTAAAATTCTTCAAACAAAGCGATATCTTCCTTGCTTAAATCATAAACCAAATAAGGCTCATCAAGTTCAAGCCATGTCACTTTAAGTTCATTTAGTTTATCAAAAAGCTCTATGTAAGCGTTTAAAAGCTTTTCTTTGGCGAGTTTTTGAGTTTTTTCATCTTTAAAGGCAATGAGCTTAAAAAGTGTGAAAATGCCTATTAAAACGGGCTTACTTTCTATGCCAAGTTCTTTAGCTTCAAGGTATTCTTTAAAAATTTTATCTCCTGTTAAAGCTATAATATCAGCATTATCGCACTCAGGCACCAAATAATGATAATTTGTATTGAACCATTTTTTCATTGCTAAGGCTGTAACATCTCCATTTTCTCCTTGATAACCTCGACTTTGAGCAAAGTATTCATCTAAAGCATCTAAATTTAAATTTTTATACTTTGTATGAACAATGTTAAAAAGCACAGCCGTATCTAAGACATTATCATAAAGTGAAAAATCATTACTAGGGATAAAATCAATACCAGCTTTTTGAATTTCTTGCCAGTGTCTAATCCTTAAATCCTTAGCACTTTTTAAAAGCTCCTCTTTTGAACTTTGGTTTTTAAAGTATTTTTCAATAGCAAATTTTAATTCTCTATTTACACCTATTCTTGGATAAGAAATGATTGAATTTTTCATATTTATTCTCCTTAAAATGTAGGGATTAAAGCACCCTGATATTTGTCTTCTATAAATTTTTTAACTTCATCGCTTTGCAAGGCTTTGACTAGGGCTTTGATTTTAGGAAGGTTTTCATTACCTTCTTTAACGGCGATGATATTGCCATATTCACTATATTTACTTTCTGTATAAAGCCCATCTTTTACAGGGTTTAAACCTGCCAAAATAGCAAAATTGCTATTAATAAGAGAATAATCTACATCATCTAAACTCCTTGTAAGTTGAGCGTCTTTTAACTCTACGAATTTAAGCTTCTTAGGATTTTTAGTGATATCTAAAGGAGTGATGAGCTCATTATCCTTAACTTCTATAAGTCCTTTGCTTGCTACAATGCGTAAAGCACGGCTTTCATTTGTAGGATTATTGGGTATAGAAATGCTTTGTCCTTCCTCTGGGTTAAATTCTTTATATTTTTTTGAATACACTGCCATAGGTTCTATATGGATACTGGCAACTTTTACAAGATGGGTGCCTTGCCTTTGATTGAATTCTTTTAAATAAGGTTCATGTTGAAAATAATTAGCATCTAACTCACCATTTTCAACCATTACATTAGGGATTACCCCATCATTAAATTCATAAATTTTTAAATCATAACCTTGTTTTTGAAGTGCTGATTTTATAAATCTTAAAATATCTGCATGAGGTGTTATAGAAGAGCCAACTTTAAGTTCTTCATTTGCCCATGCAAAACCGGTAAAAAGAGTAGCGACGCAAAAAGCTTTAGTGAATAAAGTCATTTTTTCCCCTTTATGCAAAACTAAATTTTTCTATCAAGTCACTATGATAAATACTTGCTACATCAGGATGAGAGCGTATCATTCTTTTAAAATAATTACTTGCAACATTTCTTAAAAGTGGATTTTTAGGATCAGTATCCACACCTTTGCTTTCTTTGGCAAGCTCTGGATTTAACTTAAAAATAGGTATATCCTTATCAAGTTGCACTCCAAGAAAATAAGCTATGCTAAAGCGTTCTTTTGGGCTTAAATTCACGCGGTGAATAGTAGCTTTTAAATAGCCATTGGTAGCTAGTTCTAAAAATTCTCCTATATTAACTACAACGCTATTTTCAAGTGGGGGTATACTAAGCCATTTACCATCTATAAAAGCTTCAAGTCCACTTTGTTTTTCTTGAAAAACAAAAGTGATAAGCCCACCATCTTTATGTGAACCTACGCCTTGAGTGATATTTTTTGAGCTTTTTGGATAATGTATGATTTTACAATGTTCGTAAGAATTTTCTCCATAAAGTTTATCAAAAGCATTGCTAGGTAGATCAAGAGCTTGAGCAAAGGCTTTTAAAAGCTTTAAACAAGCTTTTTTGGTTTGTTTGTGCCAAGTTAAGAAAGTTTTTTTAAGTTCTGGAATTTCACTAGGCCAAAGATTAGGACCTTCTAGTCTTTGCCATAAGGGTGAGTTTAAATTCCAGTTTAAAGCATCTCTTTCTGTACCTATATCCAGTTGTTCTCTATAATCCTTAGTTCCTGCTGTGTATTCAAAACCTTCGCTAGTATAACCTCTAAATTGAGGAGAATGTACCATAGAAATAAGCTCTTTCGAACTTCTAGAAAGATTAAAAAATTCTTTGCCAAGTTTGAATAATTTCTCGTTTAAATTTTTATCTATACTGGTATTGATAAGATAAAAAAAACCTATTTTAGAAGCAATTTCTCTTAAATTTTTAAGAAAAGTGCTTTTATCTTTTTCATAAGCTTGTAAATCAAGTATAGGTAAATTCATTTTTGCTCCTTAAATTAAAATTAAGGATAAGAAGATATTTTGAATTAAATTTTATTAGAGAAATTTTTGTAAGTTAAGATTTTAAATGAGTATTTTGAAAAAATAAACTTTTTTGACTTTCTTACACATTATATCTCCTTATCCACTTTTTGGACCTTTGGAAACATAATGTTAAGCCAAAGGACGCACTAGATACTACACATCTTGCACATCAGTTTCATTTTTTCTCCTTTTAAAATAATAAAATTTCAAAATCATATATAAAAATATATTAATTAAAGCTTAATCATTTAAAAAATAAAGATTCTTTTTAAGCATTCTCGAGTTTTAATTCTTTGTTATTTATTATGCTAATACCTAGATTTAAAACTTTTTGGGCAATTTGTTTGGCTTCATCTAAAGAATGCATTGCGCAAGTTCCGCATTGATAGATATTAAGTTCAGGAATTTTGCTTTGATCGCTTACGCTTAAAACATCTTTCATGGCTGCTTCCCAAGCTTTTGCAATACTTTTCTCATCAGGTGTTCCAATTAAACTCATATAAAAACCCGTGCGACAACCCATAGGTGAAATATCAATAATTTCAACTGAATTTGAATTTAAATGATCTCTCATAAATCCTGCGAATAAATGTTCTAAGGTATGAGTACCTTTTTCGCTCATAATGTCTTTATTTGGTATGCAAAAACGCAAATCAAATACACTAATATCATCACCCTTAGGTGTTTTCATAACTTTAGCTAAACGCACAGCAGGAGCTGGCATTTTAGTATGGTCAACTTTAAAGCTGTCTAATAATGGCATTTTAACTCCTTAAATATAAATTGCCTAAGGATTATAGCATTTAAAGTTAATATTTAAAGCCTTTCTAAAAGAAAAAAAGATAAAATAAAACATTTAAAAATTCAAGGAAATTTTATGTTTGAAGTAGTTATAGGTCTTGAAGTTCATACTCAGTTAAATACAAAAACAAAAATCTTTTGCTCATGTGCAACTTCTTTTGGAGAAGCTCCAAATACTAATGTTTGTCCCACTTGTTTGGCCTTACCAGGAGCTTTGCCTGTTTTAAATGAAGAGGCTGTAAAAAAAGCTATAGCTTTTGGAAAAGCTGTCAATGCAACAATTAATAAAAAAAGTGTTTTTAATCGTAAGAATTATTTTTATCCAGATTTACCTAAGGCTTATCAAATTTCACAATTTGATATCCCTATAGTAGAAAAGGGTGAGCTTTTTATCAATGTAAATGGTGAAAATAAACGCATAGGTATTACAAGAGCGCACTTGGAAGAAGATGCAGGTAAAAATATCCATGAAAGTAATTTTTCTAAAGTAGATTTAAATCGTGCAGGAACTCCTTTGCTTGAGATTGTCAGTGAGCCTGAGCTTAGAAGTAGTGATGAGGCAGTAGCTTATCTTAAAAAACTTCATTCTATTATACGCTTTTTAGACATTTCAGATGCAAATATGCAAGAAGGAAGTTTTAGATGCGATGCAAATGTTAGTATAAGGCCTAAGGGTGATACAAAACTTTATACTAGAGTAGAGATTAAAAATCTTAATTCTTTTCGTTTTATCCAAAAAGCTATAGAATATGAGGTAAAAAGACAAAGTGAGGCTTGGGAAGATGGAACTTACGAACAAGAAGTAGTTCAAGAAACTAGACTTTTTGATACGACAAATTTAGTTACAAGAAGTATGCGTGGCAAAGAAGAAGCGGCAGAATATCGCTATTTTCCTGATCCTGATTTATTGCCTGTTTTATTAAAAGATGAGTTTTTGGATATTAAAATCCCTGAGCTTCCTGATGAGAAGAAAGCACGCTTTATAGACAAGCTTGGTATAAAAGAAAGTGATGCAGAGGTTTTAATCAGTTCTTTAGAAATGAGTCGTTTTTTTGAAAGTCTTATTTCTCAAAATTTAAATCCTAAACTTTGCGTAAATTGGTTAAATACTGAACTTATGGGACTTTTAAAAGGAGAATTGACTATAGAAAATTCTCCTGTAGATGCTCAAAAGCTTGGAGTTTTAATTAAACGCATAGAAGATGGCACTATCAGTGCAAAAGCGGCTAAAGATGTTTTGGCTTTTGTATTTGAAAATACTAGCGTGGAAATTGATGAAGCTATAGAAAAGCTAGGACTTAAACAAGTAAGTGATGACTCAGCCATAGAAGCGGTGATTGAACAAATTTTAAATGCAAATGCCGATAAGGTTGCAGAGTATAAAAGTGGTAAAGAGAAGCTTTTTGGATTCTTTGTAGGTCAAACCATGAAAGAAGGCAAAGGAGCTTTTAATCCTGTAAAAGTAAATGAAATTTTAAAAACAAAGCTTGGTTGATGCGTATAGCGGTTATTGGTGCGGGAAAATGGGGCAGTGCTTTACATCTAGCCTTAAAAGAAAATCACAATTGTTTTATTAGTTCTTTGCATCGGCGTGATTTAGAAGATTTTGTTAACATAAAAGAAGCTTTAGAATGTGAATATCTTGTTTTTGCTTTAAGTTCTCAAGGGATGCGTGCTTGGCTTAAAGAAAATTTCATCAACAAGGGGCAAAAAATTTTAATTGCTTCAAAAGGTATAGAAGATCAAAGTTGTCAATTTTTAGATGAAATTTTTTTAGATTTTACACCAAAAGAAAATTTTTGTGTTTTAAGCGGTCCTTCTTTTGCTGCTGAAGTGATGCAAAAACTTCCTACTGCTTTGATGATTAGCGGGATAAATCAAGAGCTTTGTAAAAAATTTGCAAGTTTTTTCCCTGATTTTATTAAAACTTATATTGATAATGATGTTCGTGGTGCTGAAATTTGTGGTGCTTATAAGAATGTTTTAGCAATTGCAAGTGGGATTAGTGATGGGTTAAAACTTGGCAATAATGCAAGAGCGGCACTGATTTCAAGAGGGCTTATAGAAATGCATCGTTTTGGTAAATTTTTTGGTGCTAAAGAAGAAACTTTTTTAGGGTTAAGTGGGGCAGGGGATTTGTTTTTAACTGCAACGAGTGTTTTATCAAGAAATTATAGAGTAGGTTTAAAACTGGCGCAAAATCAAAAATTAGATAGTATTTTAGCTGAACTTAATGAAGTAGCAGAAGGTGTAAAAACTGCTTATGCTATAGAAAAATTAGCAAAAATGAAAGGAATTTATACACCTATTGTAAATGAAGTAGTGGCAATTTTTAAGGGTAAAAGCGTGCAAGAAGCAACGCAGAATTTATTAAAGCAAAATGATTAAGGAAAAATCATGATAATTAAAAATGCAAAAATTTATGGAGATTCTTTACAAGATATAGAGATTAAAGAAGGAAAAATTACCAATATTGGTTCTAATTTACAAGGTGAAGAAATTTTAGATGCTAAAGGTATGACTTTACTTCCATCTTTTGTAGATTTGTGTGTGAGTTTAAAAAACGATAAATTTTCTTTAGCTAATTTAGAACTTTTAGAAAATGAGTGTCTAAAAGGAGGAATTTCTAGTATAGTTTTGCGTGATTGTATGGATTTTGATGAAGAAAATTTTGCTTTATTTTTACAAAATTTAGCTCAAAGAAAGATGCAAATTTTTTCAAGCGTGCGGGTTAAGGATGCAAATGGTAAGCTTAAAAATTTAGCCACTCTTTTAAATAAAGGTGCTTGTGCTTTAGAGCTTGACAGCTCTTTAGATGCAAATACTTTAAAAGTAAGTTCACAATATGCTTTTATGAAAGACTCTCCAATTTTTGTGCGTTGTTATGATAAGGATTTTGATGATAATGGAGTGATGAATGATTGTGAAATGAGTTTTGAGCTAGGGCTTATAGGCATGAGTAAAATCGCTGAAACTAGCCAGATAGCTAAAATGAAAGAATTGGCTAAATTTTATGAAAATAAGGTCATTTTTGATCTTTTAAGTTTGAAAGATTCTTTAGTATTATTAGATGAAAAGGATTTAAAACTTGTAAGCATTCATCATCTTATCAAAGATGATAGTGCTTGTGAAGATTTTAATACGGCTGCGAAACTTATGCCACCTTTAAGAAGCAAAGAAGATGTTTTGGCTTTAAGAGTGGCTTTAAAAGAAGGAAAAATTAGCTTTTTAACTTCCTTACATAGTGCAAAATCAATTTCTTTAAAAGATTTAGCTTTTGATGAAGCGGCTTTTGGAATTCATAGCATATGCGAATTTATAAGTCTTTGTTATACTTTTTTAATCAAAGAAGGATTTTTAAATTGGCAAGAGCTTTGTCAATTTACAAGTAAAAATCCTAGTGAATTTTTAGGTTTAAATAGTGGAGTTATAGAAGTCGGAAAAGAAGCTAATCTAGTTCTTTTTGATGAGAATGAAGAAATTGTTGCTCCAAAAAGTTCTCTTTATTCTGAGGATAAACTTTTTGGAAAGATTAAAATGCATATAATTAAAGGAAAAAATATTTTAGAAAAATAAGCTTTACTTAAATTCCTAAAGATAGTTTAAATCCTAAAAATACAAGTGCTGCCATAATACCAGCAGCTGGTAAAGTGATAATCCAAGCCAATCCTATAGGCTTCATCATAATCCAATTTGCGTTTTTATTATACACTCCTATACCCAAGATAGCACCTATGAGTATATGGGTGGAGCTAACAGGAATTCCAAATTGTGTAGCTAAGAGTATAACTATACTTGCACCAAGTTCTGCAGAAAATCCAGTAGTAGGGCGTATGGTTGCAAGTTTTGAACCCACTGTAGTAATCACTTCTTTACCTAAAAACCAAAGTCCTACAACTAGAGCAACTCCAAACATAGCTAAAGCAGCAAAAGGTACAGGAGAAGTCGCGTTAATTGTGCCGTTTTTTAAGACATCTAAAATCGCTGCAAAAGGACCTATAGCATTGGCTATATCATTGGCTCCGTGTGAAAATGCAAAACTAGAGGCTGTAAATATTTGAAACCATGAGAAAATTCTATCAGTGGTTTTATTAAGTTCTGTTTTTTTAACGATTTTGACTATAGCAAATGTTACAACATAACTTATAGTTCCTATAATTCCAATAATCCAAAAGTTTTGTAAAATATCCAAAGTGCTAACATTATTTAAACCTTTAAATAAAAACATTGCCGAAATGATAGCAGCAGCAATACAAGCAATGATTGGCATATGAGTTTTTAAAATAGAGTAAATATCTATATCTTTTTCTTGTTCTTTAAATTCCTTCATTTTATTTCTATAGAAATTATTTTCCTGTTCTTCTTCATCCAAAGCTATAGCGGAAAGTTCTTTGATTTGTTCTTCTTGGGATTTTGTTTTTAAATTTAAAAAATATTCTTCTTTGAATTTTTTTCTTTCTTTTTTGATATTTTTCAAATCATCATTTAGTTTTTCTGATGGTTTTAAAATTTTCTTATCAATATATGAATAAATAATATAAGCTACAATACCCCCTAAAAGAGGCGAAGCTACCCAAGAAATAGCTATTCTTAAAATTTCACTCCATTTAACCATAGAGAGTGTTTGGATTCCATCAAATTTTAAAAGCCCCATCATAATGCTAGCACCTACAATCCCACCAACTATACTGTGTGTGGTTGATACAGGTAAGCCTTTCTTGGTTGCAATAAAAATCCAAACCCCAGAGCTTAAAAGTGCAGCAAGCATAATGATAACAAAAAGCATAGGATCTAAAGAATTTGGAAAAATAACAATACCACTGCGTATGGTCTTAGTAACTTCTGCGCCTGCGAAGATTGCCCCGCTTAGCTCAAAAACAGCTGCTATAATTAAAGCTTGTTTAATGGTTACTGTTTTTGCACCAACGCTTGTTCCAAAAGAATTGGCTACATCATTTCCACCTATATTAAATGCCATAAAAATGCCAAATATAGAAGCAAGAATAAAAAGAATCAATTGATGTTGCGAAATATAACCAAATCCCCAAATAACAAATGCGATAGTACTGATAATAAAAATAACAAAAGCTATGAGGTTGTCTTTTTGCATTAATAACCCTTTTTTATTTTAATTATACACTTATTTACTTTAAATTTGCTAATTTTATTTTTTAGTCTTTGTGGAATTTTTATTTATATTATTTTTTTATAATAAATACTCAAACAAGAAATAATAAGGAATATAAGAATAATGAGGGGTATTTTTTATATAATAGCATTGTTTTCTTTACTCAATGCCGATGAACTTACAGAGGCTTTAGCAAAAAATAATAATCAAAATTCTTGGGAGCACTTTGATTATAAAAATACCAAAGAAGCTCCAAAAATTCAAGAAGAGAATGTGGATTTTAAAAGCACTTTTGATAGCTTACTTTCAAAAACTTTAGAAAATAATAATGGTATAGATAAAACAGATGGGAATTTAGATTTTCAAAACGAAAACGCGCAGGTTAAAAATTTAAGTTCTCTTTATGAGGGGGAGAATAATTCTTTGCTTTTTCAAAAAGAACTTTTTGTGGCTCAAGATAATTATAATTACTCAGGGGGTTTAATCAATCGTTATGAAAAAGATGATTTTTTATTTGGAGTTAATGGTTTTATTGATAAACAAAAAGAACAAAAAGATACTAAAAGCTTTGGTACAGAGTTTGGTTATAGTAAATTTATAAAGGCTTATAGTAATTATTATATACCCAATGAAGCAGAAAAAAATTTACAGCTTGGAATGAGTTTTGTAATTCCAACTTATACCGCTTTTGCTTTTGATATAAGTAAGGATAATGATAAAACTAATTATCAAGTATCTTACTCTCCTTATAGTGTATTTAGTTTAAATTTATTGCGTCGTGATTATAGTGCAAGAGAGACTGTTGATGATACTGTTGTTCAAGTTGGATTTAGTTTTAATTTCAATGAAAGTTTTTTAAAACAATTTAGAAAAAAAGATAATACTTTAGAGGAGGTTAATCGATATGATTTCCTCCAAAGAACTCATTAGTTCATTCCAGCATTATGAAATTTTTCCGGATTGTCCATAGCGTAGCGGAATTTTTCCCAATCAATTTGTTTATCCCAGATAGCAACGATTAAAGCTGCTACTGAATTTCCGCAAAGATTTCCAACCGCTCTCATTTCAGACATAAATTTATCAACACCTAAAAGAACACCTATAGCAGCTACTGGTAGAACTTGTGCTAAGGTTGCATTTGCTTCTGAAATTTCCATATTTCCTAGAGCCGCAAGCGTACTTCCAAGCACTATAAAACCTGATCCAGTTACACCTACTGCACCTTTTGAAGCTATCATTAATACTATTAAAATACTGATTTCGTGTGCTAAACTTAAATTTACATTGAAAGCTTGTGCTAGAAAGATTAAGCTCATAGCTAGATAAATATTTGTACAATCAAGATTAAAACTATATCCCGTTGGTAAAACAAGTCCGACTGTTGCTTTAGAAAGTCCTGCTTTTTCTAGTTTTCTCATTAAAGGAGCAAGCGCAGACTCGCTTGAACTGGTTGCAAAAACGATCAATACTTCTCTTGAGATAAATCTCATAAATTTGAAGATATTTACTTTTGCAAAATAACAAATCAGACCTAAGATTCCAAATATAAAAACAAGACATGAAATCAGCATTACTAAAAGTAAATATGCTAAGTTGATCAAAGAGCCAATTCCGTATTGAGCTATGAGTACAGCCATTGCTGAAAAGGCGGCAATAGGACTAAAATACATAATGATTTGTAGAATTTTAAAAACAAAATTTTGTACCACTTCAAAAACTCTTTGAATTGCCTGTTTGTCTTCTATTCTCATTAAAGAAATAATCAAAGCAGTAATTATAGCAATAACCAAAACTTGTATGGTTTTTCCTTCTGTAAAAGGCGTGATAATATCAGTAGGCATAGCATCTTTTAAAATATGCATAATCTCAGAGCTCGCACTTACTTCTGTGGTTTGAGAAATGTATTTTTGAACGCTTTTTGTATCAAGTTGACTTGGATCAAGATTCATTCCATGGCCTGGTTGCATAACATTTGCCATAAAAATACCTATAGCAAGTGCTAAAGTACTTACAACTTCAAAGTAAATAACCGCTTTAGCACCAATGCTACCTACTTTTTTTAAACTTTCAAGACTAATGATGCCCAAAACTAAAGTAACAAAAATAATAGGGCCTATAAGAACCTTTAAAGCACCTATAAAATAATCAACTCCTGGTTTGCTAGCAATGGCTAATTCTTTATCTGTATAGCCAAGTACAATACCTGTAATAATGCCTATAATCACCCAAAATCCAAGACTTTTGATAATACGTTTATATAAAGGCGGTTTTCTTTCAGCTAAAGTTTGACTTAAAGTTTCCAAGTTTATTCACTCCTTTTGATCTTTGTAAAATATAATTTTAACAATGTGTATCGTAAATTTTAACAAAAAAACAAATCTAGAAATACTTTCTTTTATATGATATGACAATTTTATATATATATGTTACAAAATTTCTCATTATTTGCATATTTATGAATTTTAAAATATGTTTTGAAAATTTTATAATTTTGCAATTCAGTTTGCTTTTTGTTATTTATTATTAGTAATAATTTTATATTTTGATTCATTTGTTTTGTTGGGATATTTTAAATTATGAAAGAAATAGTTTTATCTGAAAATGCTTTAATTACTTCTAAAACAGATCTTAAAGGGAATATCATTTATGCCAATAATGACTTTTTAAAATACGCAGGTTATAAAGTTGGTGAACTTTTGTATAAATCTCATAATATAGTGAGACATGAAGATATGCCACGCACTGTATTTAAATGTCTTTGGGATTATATTCAAAAAGGAGATGAAATTTTTGCATTTGTGAAAAATAAAGCCAAAGATGGTAATTTTTACTGGGTTTTTGCAAATATAAGTGCTTCATTTGATGCTAATGGAAATATCATCAATTATTATTCTGTTCGTCGTGCACCCAATAGAAAATCTCTTTCTATAATTGAAGAAGTTTATAAAATTTTACTTGAAAAAGAGAAAAAATCAGGTATTAATGCTGGAGTTTCAGCTTTAATGGATATTGTAAGTTCTTATAAAATGACTTACAATGAGCTTATTTTTAACTTACAAGAAAATAATTAAAATAAGATATATTTAATCTTTATTATTATATAATCTTCTACTAAAAATTAAATCAGTGCATCGTTAAAGTATTGTTTTGATTTATGATTTCAAAAAATTTTCAATAAAAGGGGTAAATTTATGGTGAAAAATGGATTATTATTAACTATTTTTCTAAGCATTATTGGTATTTTAGGTGCTATTTTTTTTCATATTTATGTTGGAGTGATAATTTTTATTTTAATCGCTGTTTTAATGATTTATTTGTTTAGACAACACAAAGATGAGCAAATAATGATAGATAAACTTTTGGTTCTTTGTAGAGAGTTAAAAGAGGGTAATTTCGACAATAGAATCATCTATGTAAAAACAAAAAGCAAAAAATTAGCCGAAATAGCAGATAATCTTAACAATACTATTGATGGGCTAGAAGCTTACTTAAGGGAAATTAATACGTCTATTTCTTGTTCTCAAAAAGGTGAATTTTATCGCAAGGCTTTGCCTGAAGGTTTAAAAGGAATTTTTGCTCATAATATCGAATTTATAAATAAAGCTTTAGCAAACATAGAAGTGACAGCAAGATCTACTTTTAAAAATGCTTTATCAAGAACTTTAATGGATTTAAGCCTTGGAAATCAAAATAAAGATATGTCTCAAATTTCTAGCTCATTAAATCAAGATATTAGTATGATGAAAAATGTATATGATACAGTTGATGCCATTACTCATACAGCTACAGAAAATGGCTCAGAAGTGGATTCTTTGCAAAGTGCTATGGGTTCTTTAATGGATGTTGTAAATTCAAGCAAGGAAACAGTGCAAACTTTTGTGGCTAATTCTCAAAATATCACTTCAGTGGTTGAAGTAATACGTGATATAGCTGATCAAACCAATCTTCTAGCTTTAAATGCTGCTATTGAAGCTGCACGTGCAGGAGAACATGGTAGAGGCTTTGCGGTTGTGGCTGATGAAGTTAGAAAGTTAGCAGAAAGAACTCAAAGATCTACAAGCGAAATTTCTATTGCAATTCAGACTATGCAACAAGATTTTGTAAATATCCAAAGTGGCAGTGAGCAAGTTTTTAACATTGTTAGTGAATCTGAAGAAAGAATTAATAAATTTTCTCAAGCTTTTAAACGTCTAGAAGAAAATAGTAGTGCTCTTGGTATTAATTTTGGATCCTTTGCAAAGAGATTGATTTTGTCTGTAGTTAAAATCGATCATATTCTTTATAAATCAAATATATATTTAAATTTAAATGGGGCTCAAAATTTTAATCTTGAAAGTGTAGATCCAATTTCTAATCTTTGCCAAGATGAGAGAGCTCAGGGTGTTATTAATGAGCTTAGCTCTGAAGCTGAGTTAAATTTAGCTAAAGAATTTATAAAAGATAATGCTAAAAAAGCAATAGAAGAATCAAGTCAAGATTATATCGATCAAAAAGCTTATGATGCGATTGTAAATGATATTAAATCACTAGAGCAAAGAAGTGCTGAAATCTTAGCAAAATTAAAAATATAAATTAAGAGGGTGGGAAAATGTCAAGAGAAATTTTTTTGCAAGAAGATAGTTTAATTACTTCTAAAACAGATTTAAAAGGTAGAATAGTTTATGCAAATGATGATTTTTTAAAATATGCAGGTTATACCATGGGTGAAGTTTTAAATAAACCTCATAACATAGTAAGACATGAAGAGATGCCAAAAACTGTTTTTAAATATTTATGGGATTATATGAGAGAGGGTAAGGAAATTTTTGCTTACGTAAAAAACAAAACCAAAGATAATAATTATTATTGGGTTTTTGCAAATGTAACTCCATCAATAGATATTAATAATAATATCATAGGCTATTATTCCGTTCGTCGTATGCCAAATAAAAGCGCTATTTCTACGATAGAAAGCTTTTATAGTGATCTTTTAAGAGTAGAACAACAACAAGGTTTAAATAAGGGTGTTGAGATGCTTAAAAATTTCTGCAAAGATGCAGATAAAACTTATAATGAGTTAATTTTCTCTCTTCAAGAAGCTAGATAATTTTTTGTTAGACTTAAAACGAGTTTGTTTTAAGTCTAAGTATTATATAATCTTTCTTTTAATAATTCACATTTTTAAGGCAAAATATGTTTGATGTCATTGTTATAGGTGGCGGACATGCGGGTGTTGAAGCAAGTGCTGCTGCTGCTAGAATGGGTAAAAAAACTTTACTTTTAACTACATTGATTGAGCAAATAGGAGCGGCAAGTTGTAATCCAGCTATAGGAGGGCTTGCTAAAGGGCATTTGGTAAAAGAACTTGATGCCATGGGTGGTTTTATGGGCGAAATCACCGATGAAGCAGGGATACAATTTCGCATTTTAAATGAGAGTAAGGGTGTAGCCGTTCAAGGAAGTAGGGCACAAATTGATATGGATAAATACCGTATCATTGCGCGTAATAAACTTTTAAAACTTCCAAATTTAGAAATTTCTCAAGAACAAGCGAGTGTTTTAATCGTAGAAAATGATGAAGTTAAAGGCGTAAAAACAAATTTAGAAAATACATATTTTGCCAAAAAAGTGATCCTAACAACAGGAACTTTTTTAAATGGACTCATTCATGTAGGTGAAAATAAACTTCAAGCAGGAAGGGTAGGGGAGCTTGCTTCGGTAAATTTAGGAAATTATCTACAAACTTTGGGTTTGAAAATGGGGCGTTTAAAAACAGGAACTTGTCCAAGAGTGGATGCAAAAAGCATTGATTTTAGCATGCTTGAAATTCAAGATGGTGATGTAAATCCTAAAGCTTTTAGTTTTCGTTCAAGAAATTTCAATCCTGCTCAACTTCCTTGTTATATCGCACGCACTAATACAACTACACATGAGATTATTAAGAATAATTTTTATCGTGCTCCACTTTTTACAGGACAGATTGAAGGTGTAGGGCCAAGATATTGTCCTTCTATAGAAGATAAAATCAATCGTTTTAGCGACAAAGAAAGTCATCATCTTTTTATAGAGCCTCAAACTATCGATGCGACGGAGTATTATATTAACGGTTTTTCTACTTCTTTACCTTATGAAGTACAAACTCAAATGTTGCGTTCTGTAAAAGGTTTTGAAAATGCTAAAATAACCCGTTTTGGTTATGCTATAGAATATGATTATATAGAGCCAACTGAACTTAAGCATACTTTAGAACTTAAAAAGATTAAAAATCTTTATTGTGCAGGACAGATTAATGGAACTACAGGTTATGAAGAGGCTGCAGCACAAGGCTTTATGGCAGGAATCAATGCAAGTTTAAGCATAGATATGAAAGAGCCTTTGATTTTAAGGCGTGATGAAGCTTATATAGGAGTTTTAATCGATGATTTAGTAATAAAAGGTACAAAAGAACCTTATAGAATGTTTACTTCAAGAGCGGAATTTAGACTGCTTTTAAGGGAAGAAAATGCTATACTTAGACTTGGAAAATATGGCTATGATTTAGGGCTTTTAAGCGAGCAAGATTTTACTTATATACAAAATATCGCAAACAATCTTCAAAAAGGACTCGAATTTTTACTTTCTAAAGAATTCACACCTAACAACCAAAATAATGCTTTTTTAGAGAGTTTGGGAGAAGATAAAATTTCTTCTATAGTCAATCTTCAAAAAATTGTTGCAAGGGCAAGTTTTGATATGGAAAAATTAAAAAAACTTGACCCTATATTTGAAACTATGGATCATTACTCCTTAAGAGAGATTTTAAATGAGGCAAAGTATTATCATTACATTAGTATGCAAAAAGCTCAAGTAGAAAAAATGAAAAATCTTAGTGAGCTTAAAATTCCTGAAAATTTTGATTTTAAAAGTGTAAGTGGTTTGAGTAATGAGGTTGTAGAAAAGCTTAATCATCATAAACCTCCAACCATTTTTGCTGCAAGTCAAATCAGTGGAATCACTCCTGCAGCGTTGGATATTTTGCAAATTTATATCAAAATGCAAAAGAAAAAAGCTTAAATGCTTGCTTTTTTTATTTTTTTATCTACTTTAGTTTTACTTTTTTGGCGTCCATGGAATTTACCTATTTGGGTATTTTCTAGCTTGGGGGCTTTTTTTGTTTTTATTTTTCAATTGGTAGATTTTAAAGATGTTTGTTTTGTTTTTTCTTTGGTTTGGGATAGTTCTTTAACTTTAGTTGGGTTGATTATCCTTTCTTTTAGCTTGGAAGCTTTGGGATTTTTTGATTTTATTGCGAGTAAAATTTTGCATTTTTCTAGAGAGAAAAATCAAGAAAAAATTTATATCAGTACAAAAAAATTGATGTTATTTTTGTTGATTTTTGTATTTTTTCTTTCTGCATTTTTTGCTAACGATGGAGCGATTTTAATCATTACACCTATTATTATAGCTTTATTTTCAACTCTTAAAGATTGTAAAAATCATGCTTTTATTTTAAGTTCTTTTTTACTTAGTCTTTCTTTTTTATGTGATGCAAGTTCAAACGCTTTGGTTATTTCAAATTTAACCAATATCATCACAGCAAATTATTTTAAGATAGAATTTTTAGAATTTGCTAAAAATATGTTTTTGCCAAATTTTTTTGTTTTGCTTTCTACTATAGTTACGGTTTTTGTGCTTTATGTGAGAGTTTTACCTAAAAGGCTTGAATTTAAATTAATCAAAAAAGAGCAAATTTCATTGAAATTGTTTTTTCTTTGCATAGTATTTTTATTTCTTTTTGTTATTAGTTTTTTTATAGGTGAAATTTTTAATATTAAAATAAGTTTTTTTGCTTTGCTTTGGGCGGGAATTTTTTGGCTTATTGTTTTAAAAATTCAAGGTAAAAAAAGTATTAAAATTCTTTTTGAAGCACCTTATGGAGTTTTGCTTTTTAGTTTTGGGCTTTATATGGTGGTTTTTGCTTTACATAAAATAGGTGTGAGTGAAATTTTGGTTAAAAGCTATGCTTTTTTGATGCAAGATAAGAGTGGAATTTTTGGTGTGGCTTTGATTTCAGCTTTTGGATCTTCTGTGTTTAATAATTTGCCTATGGTTTTAATCGGAGATTTGGCATTAAAAGAATATTTTGAGAATTTTTCTTTTGATTCTTTGATGATTTATGCACATCTTTTAGGTGTAAATATAGGTCCAAAACTTACGCCAATAGGTTCTTTAGCAACTTTGCTTTGGCTTGGAGTTTTGGCTAGAAAAGGCATTAATATTTCTTTTTGGCAATATTGTAAATTTGGCTTTTTGATAACTTTACCTGTGCTTGTTTTTTCTCTTTTTGCTCTTATTGTCTAAATATCAAAACTTGTTAAACAAAGAAAAAATTTATTTTAATTTCGATAAACTTTTAACTTGGTTAAAAAATAAAATCGAAAGGAGCAAGTTATGGCTACATCTGAGAGTAGACGAAGCTTTATGGGCTTTGCATTTGGAAGCGTAGCTGCTGTAGGCGGTGTTTTCTCACTTGTTGCGATGAAAAAAACTTGGGATCCGCTTCCAAGTGTTAAAGCTGCAGGTTTTACTACAGTAGATTTATCAGGAATGCAAGATGGAGAGCTTAGAACTATAGAATGGCGTAAAAAGCCTATTTTTATATTAAAAAAAGATGCGAGTATGCCAAAAGATGAAAAACGTGATGTTGTGGTAGATAACGCAGCTTATACTGTGGTTATAGGACTTTGTACGCATTTGGGTTGTATACCTGCTTACCAACCAAGTGAGCAATTGTTTAAATGCGCCTGTCATGGTGGAGAATTTGACACAAGTGGAAAAAATGTCTTTGGACCTCCTCCAAAGCCTCTTGAAATTCCTCCTTTTAAAATTGATGGAACCAAGCTTGTTTTAGGTGAAGAGGGTCCTGAATATAGAAAAATGATAGCGGAGGCTTAAGATGGCACAAATTAGAAAAGCTAATGGTCTTGTAGATTGGCTTGATCAAAGACTTGCGGTACATAAACTGCTTGATGTTTTAATGGTAAAGTATTGGATACCAAAGCAAATTAACTTTCTTTGGGCAATGGGGGTTATTTTAACCACTCTTTTTGCAGTGCTTTTTGTTACAGGACTTTTACTTGTGATGTATTATAAACCAGATACTGCACTTGCTTTTGATAGTGTGAATAAGACTATTATGCAAGAGGTGGATTATGGATGGCTTTGGCGTCACATGCATGGTGTTGCCGCTTCTGTTGTATTTTTGATTATATACATACATATGCTAACAGGAATTTATTACGGTTCTTATAAGAAAGGTCGTGAGATGATTTGGGTTAGCGGTATGCTTTTGTTTGTTGTATTTTCTGCTGAAGCTTTTAGTGGGTATATGCTTCCTTGGGGACAAATGAGTTATTGGGCAGCTCAAGTAATCACTAATCTTTTTGGAGGGATACCATTTATTGGCCCTGAGCTTGTGATTTGGATTCGTGGAGATTATGCGGTTTCTGATCCAACTTTAACAAGATTTTTTATGCTTCATGTGTGCTTGCTTCCTATAGTTATCATTGCTATTATAGCATTTCACTTCTATTCTTTAAGAATTCCTCATGTTAATAATGAAATTTCTGAAGAACTTGACTTTGATTTAGAGGCTGAAAAATACATTGCAGGTGACACAAAGGGTTCTAAAGTGATTCCTTTTTGGCCAGGATTTTTATCAAAAGATTTTATGTATATAAGCTTTTTTATGATTTTCTTCTTTTATTTGGTCTGTTTTAAATTTGAATTTGCAATGGATCCAATTAATTTTGATCCAGCTAATGCACTTAAAACACCAGCTCATATTTATCCTGAGTGGTATTTCTTATGGAGTTATGAAGTTTTAAGAGGATTTTTCTTTGATATTGCAGGTGTTAAAGCTTTTGATATAGGTTTGGCTGCATTTGGTATTGCTCAAGTGATTTTCTTCTTGCTTCCTTGGCTTGATAGAAGTGATGTTGTAAAACCAGCTCATGAAAGACCTTTATTTTTCATTTGGTTTTGGATATTGCTTATCGATTTAATTGTTTTAACAGTTTATGGAAAATTACCTCCAACAGGTGTAAATGCTTGGGTAGGATTTTATGCTTCTATAGTATTTTTACTTTTACTTATTGTAGTTTTACCGGTTATTACTATTATGGAGAGAAAAGGAGCTAAACAATGAGAGAAATAAAAATATTTTTAGTTGTAGTGGTTTTTACTGCACTTGTATATTGGGGGGTAGAGCCTTATGCTCATTCAGTGATGAAACCTCATGTTGCTCCTGCAAATTTTGATTTTGCTGTTGAAGATACTACTTTTGCAAAAGGTATAGTTGAAGCTAAAGAATTAGCTCTAAAAGATGCACAAGCTTCAGGAGATGCTAAAAGAATAGAGAGTGCAAACAGAGAACTTGAAAAAGCAAAAGAAGAATTAAGCAAGGTTGAAACACTTTGGGCAGATGTTGCAAAGATCGATTTTGCTAAGGGTGATGCAAAAAAAGGTAAAGAATTTTTTGAAAATAACTGTTTTGCATGTCATGGTGTAAAAGAAGATGGAATAGCAGCTAATATTACTGATTCTTCTATGGGAGTAATACCACCTGATCTTAGTGCAGCTGGTGCTATTTTTGATGAAAAATTTTTAGCAGCTTTGATTATGCATCCTGCGCTTGCTTTAAAAGTAGATCATAAATTTGGTGATGCTTTTATTATGACAGCTTACAATAAAGATACTTCAGGAGAAAGTGAAGAAGCTACAAATGCAAATATAGCCAATGTAATTGCTTATCTTAAAGATGTGAGTGTTAAATTTGAAGCTAATGAAGATGCTACTATTAAGAAAGATGTTGAGGCAAAATATGCTAAAATGGAAAATAGTGCTCAAAGAGTGGCTTTAATGGAAAAAGATATAAAATTTGCTAAAGATAAAGCAACTTTTATTGAGGCTTGCGGACGTTGTCATGATATGAAATACGATAGCTTTTTTACTCTATCAAATCAAAATGATTTAAAAACTTATTTAGGTTCTGTTCCGCCTGATCTTTCTATGATGATAAGATCTCGTGGTGAGCAATATTTACATGATTTTATTAATAATACTCAAAAACTTCTTCCAGGAACCGCTATGCCAAGAGTAGGTTTAACAGAAGCTGCACAGGCTAAGGTTGTATCTTATATTGATCAAGTGGGTGATAGCAAAAAAGAAGAAAGAAAAACTACAGGAATTTATGTAATGATATTCTTTGTAATTTTAAGTATTTTTGCTATAGGTTGGAAGCGTTCTGTTTGGTCTAAATTACATTAGTATTATAAAATTTTTGCCACTATTTTATATCTGTGGCAAAAATTCTATCTTTTCTTCAATTTTATCAAATTTTAAACTTAATTAAGAGATACTATCAAATAATAATTTTTATTAGTTGGAGTATGTCATGCTTGAAAAACAAATGATTAAATTTATTCTTTCAAAATGGAATTATGGAAATTTTAGAATTGTATTTTGGGATCAAGAAGAATTTCATGTGGGTAATCAGCCTGCTAAATTTTCTTTAATTTTCAAAGAAAAAATACCTTTTTTAAAATTATTTAGTGATACGAGTTTAGTTTTTGCAAAACATTATATGGAGTCTAAACTAGAAATAGAAGGTGATTATGATGAAATAGCTAAAGTTTTGTATTATTTTTCAAATAAGCGTTTTTTAAAAAATACAGAGGATATCTTGAGTAAAATAGCCCAAAAACAGGAAAGTAAAAATATCAAAAGTCATTATGATATAGGTAATGATTTTTATAAGCTTTGGCTTGATGATACTATGAGCTATTCTTGCGCTTATTTTAAAGAGCCTAATAATACTCTTTATGAAGCTCAAATTAACAAAATAGAACATACTCTTAAAAAACTTGATTTAAAAGAAGGAGAAAAGCTTTTAGATATAGGTTGTGGCTGGGGTTGGCTTTCTATTATGGCGGCTCAAAAGTATGGAGTTAAGGTTGTTGGAATTACTATTTCAGAGGAGCAGTGTAAAAAAGCTAAGGAAAGAGTAAAAGAACTTGGTCTTGAAGATAAAATAGAAATAAGACTTCAAAATTATCAAGATTTAGAATTTGAAAATTATTTTGATAAAGTTGTTTCTGTGGGTATGTTTGAACATGTAGGCAAAGAGAATTTAGGACTTTATTTCATGAAAGTAAAACAAGTGCTAAAACCTGGAGGTTCTATGCTTTTACATTCTATTTTAGCCATGTTTGAAGGAAAAACAAATGCTTGGATAGATAAATATATTTTTCCAGGAGGATATTTACCTTCTTTAAGAGAGGTTGTAAGTGCTATGAGTGAGTGGGATTTTCATCTTCTTTTAGCAGAAAGTTTAAGAATGCACTATGCAAAAACTTTAGATTTATGGGATGAAAATTTTAACAAAGTATTGGACAAGGTAAGGGAAAAATATGATGAAGAATTTATAAGAATGTGGGATTTATACCTTCGTTCTTGTGCCTCTGCTTTTCGTGTTGGAAGCGTGGATTTGTTCCAATTTTTAATCACAAAAGAAATCAATAATAATCTAAGCCTTACCAAGGACTACATATATAAGTAAAAACTAAACTTAAATTTGATAGAATATTAGCTTCATTTCACACACATCAATCCTTTTTAGCTTGTGTAAATTAAGGGATGTGGAGGAATAAAGCTAAATTTATAAGGAGAAACTCATGGTTAGTATGAGAGATTTATTAGAATGCGGTGTGCATTTTGGACACCAAACAAGACGCTGGAATCCAAAGATGAAAAAATTCATTTTTGGCGAGAGAAAAGGTATTTATGTAATTGATTTGCAAAAAACTTTAAGATATTTTAGATATACCTATAATATCGTTCGTGATGCTGCCGCTGAAGGAAAAACTATACTTTTTGTTGGAACAAAAAAACAAGCAGGTGGAGCGATTAAAGAATACGCTGAAAAATGCGGTATGCCTTATGTAAATCATAGATGGCTTGGCGGTATGATGACAAATTTTGGTACTATTCGCCAATCAATTAGAAAATTAGAAGTAATTGAAAAAATGGAAGAAGATGGAAGTATTAAGCTTTTAACTAAAAAAGAGGCTTTAATGCTTATAAGGAAAAAAGAAAAATTATTAGCTTATTTAGGTGGAATTCGTTATATGAAAACTCAACCTGATATGATCTTTGTTATTGACACAGTAAAAGAAAAAATAGCTGTTCAAGAAGCAAATAGATTAAGAATTCCTGTTGTAGCTCCACTAGATACAAACTGTGATCCTGATTTGGTAACTTATCCTATTCCAGGAAATGATGATGCAATTCGTTCAGTGCAACTTTTCTGCCAAGAAATGGCTGAAGCGATTAATGAAGGAAAAGCTTTAAGAGAACAAGATGGTGAAGTTTTGGCAAATGAAGAAAAAGAAATTACCGATGAAGAGAAAAAAGAAGTTTTAGATGAAGCGATGAGCGAAGAAGACTTCGGTGAGGAGCAAGAATAATGGCTGAAATTACTGCTGCAATGGTAAAAGAACTCCGCGAAAGTACAGGCGCGGGGATGATGGATTGTAAAAATGCTTTGAGTGAAACTAATGGAGATTTTGATAAAGCAGTACAACTTTTAAGAGAAAAAGGTTTAGGTAAGGCTGCTAAAAAAGCAGATAGACTTGCTGCAGAAGGTTTAGTAAGTGTAAAAGTAAGTGATGATTTTACAAGTGCAACTGTAAGTGAGATTAATTCCGAAACAGATTTTGTGGCAAAAAATGATCAGTTTATTGCTTTAACAAAAGACACTACAGCTCATATTCAAAGCAATAGCTTGCAAAGTGTAGAAGAACTTCACTCAAGTACGATTAATGGTGTAAAATTTGAAGAATATTTAAAAAGTCAAATTGCAACTATAGGAGAAAACCTAGTTGTAAGAAGATTTGCAACTTTAAAAGCAGGTGCTAACGGCGTTGTAAATGGTTATATCCATACAAATGGCCGTGTGGGCGTTGTGATCGCTGCAGCTTGTGATAGCACTGAAGTGGCTTCAAAATCAAGAGATTTGTTAAGACAAATTTGTATGCATATTGCAGCAATGAGACCAAGTTATTTAAGTTATGAAGATTTGGATATGACTTTTGTTGAAAATGAATACAAAGCTTTGGTTGCTGAACTTGAAAAAGAAAATGAAGAAAGACGCAGACTGAAAGATCCAAATAAACCTGAACATAAAATTCCTCAATTTGCAAGTCGCAAACAATTAAGCGATGCAATTTTAAAAGAAGCTGAAGAAAAAATCAAAGAAGAACTTAAAGCTCAAGGTAAACCTGAAAAAATTTGGGATAATATCATTCCAGGTAAAATGAATAGCTTTATAGCTGATAATTCTCAACTCGATAGCAAACTTACTTTAATGGGTCAGTTTTATGTACTGGATGACAAAAAAACTGTAGAACAAGTAATTGCCGAAAAAGAAAAAGAATTTGGTGGAAAAATTAAAATTGTAGAATTTATTTGCTTTGAAGTTGGTGAAGGTTTAGAAAAGAAAACTGAAGATTTTGCGGCTGAAGTTGCTGCACAACTTTAAAAACGGTTAAACATGGAACTCTTAAGAGCGGAAAATTTAAGCCATAGTTTTGATTATCCGCTTTTTGAGGGTTTAAATCTTACTTTAAATACTAAAGATTGTATTGCTATTCAAGGGAGTAGCGGTTGTGGTAAATCTACTCTTTTGCATATACTTTCTTCTTTATTAATTCCAAAAAAAGGTGAAGTTTTTTTTAAAGGTTCTAATCTTTATCAGATGGATGAAAACGAAAGATTAAAAATTCGCCGTTATGATTTTGGTATTATTTTTCAGACACATTATCTTTTTAAAGGTTTTTCAGCTTTAGAAAATATCGAACTTGCTAGTGTTTTATCGGGTCAAGATTTAGATGAGAAAATTTTAAAAAGGTTAGGTATTGATACACTTTTGCATCAAAAAATAGGAAAGCTTAGCGGCGGACAACAACAGCGTGTGAGTATCGCACGTGTGCTTTGTAAAAAACCAAAGATTATTTTTGCTGATGAAGCAACTGGAAATTTGGATTTTGATAATGCTAAAAATGTTATCGAACTTTTAATTTCTTATGTTAAAGAAAATGATGCGGCTTTATTTTTTGTAACTCACGATAGTAAGCTCGCAAGTTTTTGTGATAAAATTTATACTATAAACGTCAATGGAATTTGTTAATTATTTAGGCGATAAAAATGTTGTAACTTTTATGTTGCTTCTTGCTAGAATGAGTGGTCTTATAGTTTTTTTTCCTTTTTTTTCACATAATTCTATTCCTATGGTAATAAAAAGTACTATAGTTTTATTTTTGACTATGTATTTATATCCTTTGGCTAGATTAGAATCTTTGCATTTAGATAGTTTTTTTGTTTTACAGCTTATTAGTGAAGTGATTTTTGGAATGATAGCAGGATTAATGCTTCAAATTATTTTTGCTATTATTATGATGGCAGGTGAGCAGATTGCTTTTACTATGGGATTTACTATGGCAAGTATATTAGATCCAAGTTCTGGAACGAGTATGCCTATTACGGCACAAATTTTAAATTTGCTTGCTTTGATGTTTTTTCTTGCTTTTGATGGCCATCATTTAATGCTTTTGTTTTTAAGTCATTCTTTGGGTTATATTAGTTTAGGTGGATTTTATCCGCATGAAAATTTAATGCATTATTTAAATATGGGTATGTTTAATATTTTCATCATAGGTTTTACTATGAGCTTTCCTATACTTGGAATTTCACTTTTAGCCGATGTTATTTTTGGACTTTTGATGAAAACAATGCCACAATTTAATCTTTTAGTTATTGGCTATCCTATAAAGATAGCTCTAGGTTTTGTAGTTTTGATTGCTATTTTACTAGTTATGATGCAATATTTTAAAAATTTAATTTTAGAACTTTTTACTCATATGCAAACTCTTTTTTTCTCCTAAGGAAAGGATAAATGAAATTATCGTAAAATAGCGATTATTTTTTAAGGATTAAAGTGATGAAAATTTTACTTTTAAATGAAAACCCTGTAGTTTCAAGACTTGTAAGCCTTAGTGCTAAAAAAATGTCTTATGATTTTGAAGAACTTAATGCTTATAGTGAAAATTTGGGTAATTATGATGTGATTGTTGTAGATAGTGATACTCCAGCACCTTTAAAAATTCTTAAAGAAAAATGCGATAGATTGATTTTTTTAGCCCCGCGAAATCAAAATGTAGAAGATATAGATGCGCAAATTTTACAAAAACCTTTTTTACCTACAGATTTTTTAAATTTACTTAATAATAAAGATGCGAACAAGCATACATCTATTGATTTGCCAATGTTAAGCAATGATGAAAATCCTTATGCTGATATAAGCTTGGATTTAGATAATTTAAATTTAGATGATTTGCCTGATGAAAATTCTTTAGATATAAATTCAGAGGGAATGGAAGATTTGAGTTTTGATGATGATGCTCAAGATGATAATTCAAACAAAACTTTAGAAACTCAAAATTTAGAACATGACAATTTAGAACAAGAAACAATTAAAGAACAGACTCAAGAAGACACTCAAACTGATTTAGATTTAACTTTAGAAGATGGTGAAAGCGAAAAAGAAGACTTAAGCCAAGAACATACAGCTTTGGAT
>NZ_NXBA01000015.1:0-786 GCF_002383835.1 Campylobacter sp. 107 | reverse complement strand
ATTGATTTTGTAAATAGATTTAAACTTTTAAAACATCAGCCCAACACTACAAATTGTCTTATGAAAAAAACAGAGAAAATTAAGAGGAGTTAATAAAAATGCTAGAATTCTTTGTTAATCTTTTAATATTTATTCTTATATTTTTCTTTTTTGTTTTTATATTTTCTATTATTTTATATTTTATCTTTAAAATTTTTTGTAAATTAAAAAATAAAACAAAAACTATAAATTTTAAAACAATATTTAAAAAATTTACTTTGTTTCTTTTACCTGTATATCTTTTATTATTCTTAGTAGGAGGATGTTCTTATAAATATATGGATCCGCAGTATTATGAGTTTAAGAGCTTGTGTTATTTTAATTTGGGAAAAGTGTTGATTGAGGATGAATCTATAAAGAATAAAACGAATATAATAGTGACACCTAAAAGTAAGCAAATAAAAGATAGGATAGTGGAAACTAGATTTGAAAGAAAAAATGAAAACCAAGTAGTGTATTATCGTATTAATACATATTTTTATGATAATTATGGTATATTCTTAAAAGGTGATGAGGGTGCTGGATTATATTTTAGATATATGGAAGTATTAAGTTGTAAGAATATTGACAAAAAATTTAAGAAAGATGACTGGCAAGTTGAAACTTTGGAATAACAAATGAGCAAAAACATTAAAACACAAGAAGCTAAATTAGACTTAATCACTAAATTTCTAGACTATGCTAATATAGCAGATGCTAGTTATGCTATGTTGCAATATGTTTGGGAAAATATAGAGCAAGATGAAA
>NZ_NXBA01000014.1:0-898 GCF_002383835.1 Campylobacter sp. 107 | reverse complement strand
ATCCAAGAAGCTTTACAATTTAAAGAAGCTAATGAAAATAAAGCAAGAGAAAATCTTAGTGCTTTAATCAAATGGAGTGAAAACGAAGGCAAGGAAGAATTAGAATATGCTAAGAATTTAAGCAAAGAAAACTATAATCAAGAAAAAGTTACACAAATGATTATTAAAAATCTTAAGATGATACAAGCTAGTATTGAAGATATGAAAACTTTAACCTCTTACTATCCTACAGAAGAAGATGTTGAGCTTATGAGACAAGCTGGACATGTTACAACAAATTCAAATACTGATATTATACTTTATCTTTTATACAATGAAAGAAATATCACAAATCATAAAACTTATTTTTTATTTGACAAGGAAAGATTTAAAATTTTTGAAGATTTTTTATTTTTTCTAAATACTCGTTTAGAAGAGGATTTTTTGCAAAAAGATATTCATAAGTTTGATAGCTTTGATGTAGTTAGAATTGGAATGTATATTAACGACCTAATTGGCTATAATTGTGCATTTACTGATATGTATTTGAGTGAATTTTCTCAAGATTATATTTGTGATTTAAATACCCCTAAAACTATGACAATTTTAAATGGTATGAGCAAAATTGATTTTACTTCTAATAGAATTTTATTATTTTTTAATAAAGAATTAGAAAAATATGCTTATACTGATGATAATAATTTAATAAAAAACCTTCAAAAATTGATCTATATTTTTAAAAAATTCAAACTTAACCAAAAACAAATCAATAAACTTAAATCCATACAATCCAAACTAAAAGAATGCACAAATGAATGAGATAGAACTTAACACTCAAAATAAAACCTTAAACGAAACAGAAAAAGACACAAAAACTATTTTTAAAATATCAAGGAATATAAATGAAAAAACCTTTTTA
>NZ_NXBA01000013.1:0-522 GCF_002383835.1 Campylobacter sp. 107 | reverse complement strand
TATTTTAGCTCGAAGTTCTTGCGGAAAATTATATCTATAAATAGCAGGAATTCTTGGATCAAGGAATTTGTCTAAATATCCTCTTTTATAAATCCATTCCAATCTTTCAGGTGTAAAATAATAAGGTGCATTAGGATAGCCTTGAGGAGGAGTGAGGGCTGCGAGTTTAGCGCTTAATACTAGGGTATCTTTGAATAAAGTGGCTTGTTGTTCACTCCAATCATTTGGAGTATCTACATCAAAGTTAGTTTTCATCCCATTTCTATATCCATCCATAGCATCATCAAATTTATTTCTACTTTCAGGAGTAGAATCTATATCTCTTGGATCTTTTAATTTACCTTTTTCAATATCATTATATAAAGCCCAAATGATCCTGCCTTCTTCATCATAGGCAAAATCATATTTATTTAAATCAATCGTCCAATCTGCTCCTATAATCTCATCTAAAAAAGGAAGCATACCAAATTCATCTAATAAACTCTCATAATGATGATCGTGTAAATCATAAATCATTTTTGC
>NZ_NXBA01000012.1:0-709 GCF_002383835.1 Campylobacter sp. 107 | reverse complement strand
TACACACTCGCAATTAATAAAAAGATATTACACACAAACCCTATAAACCAACTTAATTTTTTGCGTTTTTCTCCTGTGCTATAACATTTAAAAAAATAAGCTTGTAATAAACAAGGAAGTATAATAAATGTGATTGTAAAAAAAATAATAGTTATACCACTTAAAAATCCAAAATAATTATGTGCTTTATATTCTTGTGGTGATAATTTTTCAATTTCTGGAGGACCAAGTAATACAAGTCCCCTAGAAGTTTCAATATCATAGCTAAGATAAAATATGATAACAATAGCCATAAAAAAGATAATAAAAGATATTAAAAAATAAGATTTTACAAATTCTTTTATGTTAATTTTAATCCAATAATTTAAAATAGAAAAGACAATAAGAACGCTTAGAGCTATAAGATAAATTCTTGCAACAGTAAAACTAGCAATAAACAAAATCAAACCCCAAAAAATAGAAAGTGTAATGCTATCTCCCATTTAAACTCCTGTATTATAAAGCACATTATAAGCTTTATTTTTAAAATCAAGCTTAGCAATAAAATCTTTACTATAAAGTTTAAAGTCCAAACCATAAGGAGTGAATTTTTGATAGTCTTTAAAGATTTTCATATACCACATACACACTCGCAATTAATAAAAAGATATTACACACAAACCCTATAAGCCAACTTAATTTTTTGTGTTTTTCTCCTGTGCTATAACAT
>NZ_NXBA01000011.1:0-1281 GCF_002383835.1 Campylobacter sp. 107 | reverse complement strand
CAAGGTATAGAACAATTTGTTTATAATCTTCCTCAAATGATTACTCATCCTAGTTATAAAGAATTACTTTCTAAAAGAAAGGGTATAGGTGATACAGCTATCATTGTTTCTACAGGACCATCTCTTACTAAACAACTTCCTTTGTTAAAAAAATATGCTAGTAAAGCTACGATTTTTTGTGCGGATTCTTCTTATCCTATTTTAGCTAAACATGGTATAAAACCTGATTATGTTTGTATGTTGGAAAGAACAGAAATTACTGCTGAGTTTTTTAATCATGATTTTGGGGAATTTGATAATGGAATTTGTTTTATTATCAAATCCATAGTACATCCTAATGCCATAAATTACCTAACCAAAAAAACCGATAATTTTACTATAGTTTCAACCTATGCAAGTTTTATACAATATTTAAAATTAGATTATTTTGGATATTTTAACATGGGATTTAGTGTTGCACATATGGCTTGTTATCTTTCCTTACATTTAAATCATAAAAACATCATTTTTATAGGACAGGATTTAGCTTATGCTGAAAATGGCAATTCTCATCCTGATGATTATCAAAATTCAGCTAATTATGAAAGTCAAATGTATGAACATATTTTAACCAAGGCTTATGGCGGGAAAAAAGAAGTTAAAACTCATCATGTCTGGCTCATGTTTAAGCAAAATTTAGAGCAAGATGTGCAAAAAATACAAAAGTATTTAGATACTAAAGTCTACAACTGTACCGAAGGTGGAGCAAGAATAGAAGGAACTATAGAAAAACCTTTTCTATGGGCTTGTGAGAATTTACTTGATAAAGATTTAAATAAACCTTTTGAAAAATTAGAACCTTTAAGCTTAAATAAACAAAATGAGTTTTTACTTAAGGCTTATTATAAAGTTTATCAAAGTATTAAACATTGTAGAGATTTTAACGATAATTTTATTAAAGTTTATGATAAAATAAAAAACTCTTTTGTGAGTTTACAAAATTCTCAAAAAAATGAAATTTTTATTCAAGAAATTATTCAAGATATAGATAAAACCAAAACTCAAATAGATGAACTTTACAATACTCAAAAAGATTTGATACAAATTTTAGGTCCCTTACTAACTCAATTTGAACTTAATCTTGCTAGAATTTATGTCTTAAATCCTAAAACCAAAGAAGATGCTTTTAATAAAAGTATTCTTTGGATAAAAGAACATTTAGAATTTATGGAATTAGTTTATGGACATATTAAAGCACAAGAAAGTGCTTTGATTAAAAATATACTTCCTTTAGAAGAAAAA
>NZ_NXBA01000010.1:0-92160 GCF_002383835.1 Campylobacter sp. 107 | reverse complement strand
GTTAAAGAATCAGTTCAAACCGTATCAGTTGTAGAAAATGGTAATCTAACAGCAAGAATTACTGCTAATCCTAGAAATCCTCAGTTAATAGAATTAAAAAATGTCTTAAATAGACTATTAGATGTTTTACAAGCTAGAGTAGGTTCTGATATGAATGCTATTCATAAAATTTTTGAAGAATACAAAAGCTTAGACTTTAGAAATAAATTAGAAAATGCTAGCGGTAGTGTAGAATTAACTACTAATGCTTTAGGTGATGAAATAGTTAAAATGCTAAAACAAAGTTCAGACTTTGCTAATGCTTTAGCTAATGAAAGTGGAAAATTACAAACTGCTGTTCAAAGCTTAACCACTTCTTCAAATTCTCAAGCTCAATCTTTAGAAGAAACTGCAGCAGCTTTAGAAGAGATCACTTCTTCTATGCAAAATGTTTCAGTTAAAACTAGTGATGTTATCACTCAATCTGAAGAGATTAAAAATGTTACAGGTATTATAGGTGATATTGCAGATCAAATCAATCTTTTAGCTTTAAATGCAGCTATTGAAGCAGCTCGTGCTGGAGAACATGGTAGAGGCTTTGCAGTGGTAGCTGATGAAGTTAGAAAGTTAGCTGAAAGAACTCAAAAGTCTTTATCAGAAATTGAAGCTAATACTAATTTACTTGTTCAATCTATCAATGATATGGCAGAAAGTATTAAAGAACAAACTGCAGGTATCACTCAAATCAATGATAGTGTAGCTCAAATTGATCAAACTACTAAAGATAATGTTGAAATTGCTAATGAATCAGCTATTATTTCTAGTACAGTAAGTGATATAGCTAATAATATCTTAGAAGATGTTAAGAAGAAAAGGTTTTAATTAGTCATTTATACCTAGTGAAAAACTAGGTATAAATTTTTTCTTCAATTTAAATTTTTCATCAAAGTTTCTAAAAAGTTTCCAAATATTTTTATACTTCCATTGTTTTAAATTTTAATATGGGGTAAAAACAAATGGAAAGAAGATTGTTTTTAAAAGGTTCAGCTTTAGGTTCTATGGTGGCTTTTTTTGCAAGTTCAAATTTAAGTGCTGTTGTGCTTAAGGATAAGGATTTGTTAGGTTTTAAAGCTGTTAGTGCAAGCACACAAGATAAAGTTATAGTACCGCAAGGTTATGAAGCAAAGGTTTTAATTTCTTGAGGTGATCCACTTTTTAGTAAAGCAAAACCTTATGATGAAAATAAAATCATCGATATGAATGCAGTTAAAAATGCTCATTTGGTTTTTGGAGATAACGATGATGGTATGAGTTTTTTTCCACTTTCAAAAAACAGAGGAATTTTAGCCGTTAATAATGAATATATAAATCCTGAAATCATGTTTAATCATCATGGTAAAAATTTAAGCAAAGAAGATGTTTTATATGAGCAAGCCAGTGTGGGTGTGAGTATCTTAGAAATCGAAAAAAAGGGTGATGATTGGACTGTGGTTTTAGACTCTAAGTATAACCGCAGAATCGATGCAAACACTAAAATGCAAGTAAGTGGAGCAGCTAAAAAAGAAGTTTTAAAAAATGAAAAATTTGTTCATGGAACTTTTGCAAATTGTGCAAATGGACAAACACCTTGGGGAACTTATATCACCTGTGAAGAAAATTTTGACGATTTTTTTGGAAGTTCAGACGAAAATCTAGAATTTAATGACTCTCTTAAACGCTATGGATTTAACAAAACTAGTCTTTATGGATGGGAAAAATTTGATGAAAGATTTGATTTAGCTAAAAATATCAATGAAGCCAATCGTTTTGGTTGGATAGTGGAAATCAATCCTTTTGATGCAAAAAGCACACCTGTTAAAAGAACTTCTTTAGGGCGTTTTAAACATGAAAATGCAGAAATTATCGTAGAAAAAGATGGTTCTGTTATAGTTTATATGGGTGATGATGAGATGAATGAATTTATTTATAAATTTGTTAGCAAACATAAATACAAAAAAGGTGCTGATACAAGTAAAATTTTAGATGAAGGCACTTTGTATGTAGGACAGTTTAACGGCAATGTGGGAGATTTTAAAGGACAGGGAAAATGGATAGCTTTAGAATATGGCAAAAACAGCCTAAATGAAAAAAATGGTTTTAAGTCTCAAGCTCAAGTACTCATCAATACGCGTCTTGCTGCAAGTATTGTAGGTGCAACTCCTATGGATAGATGTGAATGGATAGCAAGCCATAAACAAAGTGGTTCTAAAGAAGTATTTGCAACACTAACGAACAACAAAAATCGCCAAGAACCTAATGCAGCAAATCCAAGGACTAAAAATGTTTATGGACAAATTTTAAAATGGATGCCAAAAAATTCTCATAAAGACGATGATTTTACTTGGGAAATTTTTGCTCTTGCTGGAAATCCTGATAACCAACAAGGCTTATATAAAGGCTCAAATAATATTACAAGTGAAAATAAATTTAATTCTCCTGATGGACTTAAATTTGATAGAGATGGAAGACTTTGGATACAAACAGATGGATCTTATTCTAATAAAGATGAATACGAAAGTATGGGAAATAACTGCATGCTAGCAGCAAATCCAAAAACAGGGGAAATTAGACGCTTTTTAACAGGGCCTATTGCTTGTGAATTAACAGGGATTGCTTTTAGTGAGGATTATACTACAATGTTTGTAGGCATACAACATCCAGGAGAAGGTTTGAAAGGTAGTACTTTTCCTTATGGAAAAACGCCAAGATCGAGTGTAATGATGATAAGAAAACTTGATGGTGGAGTGATAGGAAGCTAATAAATTCCAAGCTTAAGGCTTGGAATTTAATTACTGCATTAGCAATTACCAGTTTTTAAATATTTTATAATAGCTTCGCTAGCACGATAGGCTAAAGCATTTAAGGTTAAGGTAGGGTTGTAGCCTGGATTATGTGGAAAATTTCCTGCACCTATGACAAAAAGATTATTAACATCCCAATGTTGTAAATAAGGATTAACTACACTTATGTTTTTATCTGTATCCATTATAGTTCCGCCAGCAATATGTGTAGAAATATACCAACCATTTGAAACTACTCCATAATCTCCTGATTTTGGCGAAGTGTAAATATTTTGCGCTCCCATTTCTTGCATGATACTTTTTAGTTTTGGAAGCATAAAATTATAAAGATTTTTATCTTGCTTGGTAAAATTATAGGTTACGCGGATAAGCGGTAGTCCATAAGCATCTTTATAAGTTGGATCAAGGGATAAATAATTACCCATATAAGGAATAGATGCACCCTGAGCTCCAATATAAGTAAATCGAGTATAATTATAAATAGAAGCTTTTTTAAATTCGGCTCCCCATGAAGGTGTGTTAGGTTCTGTAGGGTTTGAAGCTATAGGACGAGCCCCGTTTTGAGAAAGTCTAAAGCTTGCTCCATGAATAAAATCAAGTTTGGAATGATCGAAATTATCCCCATTAAAATCATCTATCCAATTGCAAAGTGCCCCAGCTCCAAGATAAGAATTAAATGGATCTTTGAAAAAACCATTAACACTAGGTGTGATTTGATAACTATAATTTTTTCCTAAAGTTCCTTTGCCTGTTTTTGGATTATAAATTTCGCCTATATTAGAAACCATTAAAAGTTTAGCATTGTTGCAAACATAAGAGCCTAGCATAACCACTTCTGCAGGTTGTATGAATTCTCCCAAAGTTAAAGATTAACAAATCTTACTCCTGTAGCCTTACCATCTTTATGCAAAATTTCTAACACATTAGCATAAGTTTTAATATCTAAATTTTTTGTTGCTAAAGCTGAAGGTATAGTTGTTACTATAGGAGAAGCTTTTGCACCATATTCACAGCCAAAATGCTCACAAAAAGCACAATATTGACATGCTCCTAAACTTGTTTATCGGGATTTGTATAAGTTTGAGATGAGTTTGAAGCAGGAACCATACATGGATGATATCCAAGTTTTTAGCCGCTTCTCCAAATTTTTTAAGCATAGTAGTTTTTTCCAAAGGTGGATTAGGATAAGGATTGCTTCTTTTTCCTGAGAAAGGACTTTTATCTTCTCCAGAAACCCCATCATTTTTCAGCTTTGTCGTAGTAAGGTTCCATTTCATCATAGTTTACACCCCAATCTTGAATAGTGTATTCTTTAGAAACTTTATTTTTGCCATATTTTTCTTCTGTTAAAGATTTTATTTGAAAGTCATAAGGTAGAAAACGATAACTCATACCATTCCAATGAACTCCTGCTCCACCAACATTATTACCGACATCAAAAGCATAATTTTTTCTCATTGACAAAGCAATTTCATTATCATTATTCTTAACACATATACTTTCTTTACTTAAATCTTGTTTCATTGCAGCATTATTTACATATTTATACTCATCATGCGCACCCAAAAAATCAGAAGTATCTTGATGTCCAACCCCTTTCAAGTGCAACAACTTTAATCCCTGCTTTAGCGCATTTATTTGCAACAATAGAAGAACTCCAACCTAAACCTATAACAAAACATCTGTTTTTTTAAGTATTTTTGTCATTTGTATTCCTTTAATGTGACATATCAGCTAAAGAAATAGGCTCTATCACTTCAAATTTATCTCCATCTAAAATTTGAGCTGCGTAAGTCATTTGAGCGCCTAGGAATTTTTTCATGCACTAAGCTTGCATATTTGCATTGCCGCCATAAATTGGATCAACATAAACTCCTGCTATAGTCATGCTTCTTAACTCTGTAAAAAAATCGCTTGCTTTTATCTTATCCCCAAAAGAAACCTTGGTTTTATCTTGTTCAAAAGCTCTTAAGACTTCATCTTTTTGTTTTGCATTAAGTTCTATAAAGCTTTTTTTATAACGAAGTTTTGCTTCTTCATCTAAAGCATTTACCCCCATTTTAAAAAGTTCAGCTCTAGTTAAAGGATATTGATAACCTTGATTTTTCTTTCCTTGTATAAAAGGTCCAAAGCGATAATTTTTTGCTCCACTTCCGTAATTTCCTGCAAGTTCATTATTTATAAAAATAGCTACACCTAATTTTTTAGCACCTGGTCCTAAATCATCTTCGGGAAAAATTCTTTCTACTGCTTCACTCAGAATATCAAGTTGTGCAGAATTATTAAAAAAATTCTAGCACGATAATTTTGAGTAGAATTCAAATTATTTTGATTGTGCGTATGAGCAAAAACCATACTTGGTGCGCTAGCACCTACTAAAGCAAACAAAGATGAGGCTTTAAGAAAATTTCTGTGACTTTGTTTTTTGTCCATATTTTTTCCTTCCTTATTTTTTTAACATAAATAAGTTATAGCTTTTAATATAAAAATATTAATTTAAAAAAATAATATTTTTATATTTTTTTAAATATATAATTATGTAACAAAATTAAATATAATTTAAATTATATTTAATAATATTTATAAAACATTATGAAAAAATATTTTATATTTTTAAGGAGTGTTGATATAAAGATTTAGGCTAGGAATTCTAGCCTACAATAAAAAAAATCAATGCAAGCTTTCTATATAAGCCATAGCACTTAATGCAGCTACAGCTCCATCACCTGCAGCACAAATAACTTGCTTAGGCGCATCTTTTCTAAGGTCCCCTGCGGCAAAAAGTCCAGCAACGCTAGTTTGCATTTTAAGATCAACACTTACTTGCCCACCTTCTTCCATATTGCATAAAAACTTACTATCGTCTTGTTTTAAAATTTCATTTCTTACATTAAGACCAACAAAAGTAAAAATTCCTGGAACATTTAAATCTCTAATACTACCATCTTTTAATTTTACTTTTACTCCAGCAACACCCATTTTATCGCCATATACTTCATCTACACTTGCGCTAGTAATGAGTTCTATTTTTTCGTTTTTCTTAACTTTTTCTACTGTAGATGGAGCTGCTCTAAACTCATCTCTGCGGTGGATAAGATAAACCTTAGAACAAATATTTGCTAGATATAAAGCTTCTTCTAAAGCCGTATCTCCACCACCTAAAACTGCAACTTCTTTATTTTTATAAAAAAATCCATCACAAGTTGCACAAGTGCTTACACCTTTTCCAAAAAATTCATCTTCGCCTTTAAAACCTGCTTTTTTTGGAGCTGAGCCTGTACAAACTATCACAGCTTTAGCAAGTTCTGTTTTACCACCTTCTAATTTGATGGTAAAACTTCCATCACTATTTTTTAAAATTTGTTCTACTTCAACCATTTCATGTTTTAAACCAAAACGCATACATTGTTCACTCCAAGGAGCCATAAAAGAAATTCCATCCATAACTTGGGCTACACCTGGATAATTTTCTATTTCAGAACTTGAGGTAATTTGTCCACCAGGCATACCTTTTTCAAACATTACTACATTTTTAAGACCACCTCTAGTTGCATAAAGTCCGGCACTAAGTCCAGCAGGACCTCCACCTATGATTGCTACATCTAACATTTATATTTCCTTTATATTGAATTTTATTATTAATAATGATATAAAAATTATTCTTAATAGTAGTTAATAAAAATTATTATTTAGTATAAATTTGAAATTTTTAAGAAGAAGGCTAGTTATACTAGCCTTTAGTTTATAGTAAAGAGTTTAATTTATCGCTAATTGCTTGTTTAGATTGTGCACCAACTAGTTGATCTACAACTTCACCATTTTTAAAGAAAATAAGTGTAGGAATAGAGCGAACACCAAATTCAGCTGCTAAATCACCTTGTTCATCTGTATTTACTTTGCAAATTTTAGCTTTACCATCGAAGTCATTTGCAAGTTCATCAATAACTGGAGCAAGCATTCTACAAGGTCCGCACCATGGAGCCCAAAAATCAACTAAAGCTACACCTTCTTTTGCTTGAGCAAAATTATCACTTGTTAATTCAATATATTTTCCCATAATTTTTCCTTTCTTTAATTTTTGTCTAATTGTATTTTATTTTTTTAAATATCAGCTTAAAAACTTATATTTTCGCAAAATTGTATCACATCATTTTTAATGCAAATCAGATCAATCTGAAAATCCGATGAAATTCCATTTTTAAGATGATAAAATTCTATAGTTTTTAAAATTTTTTCAAGTTTTTTTCTATCCAAACGCTCGGAAACTTCATAATCATCTTGAGTAAATTTAACCTCTATAAAATGTAAAATTTCATCTTTTTTGGCTATTATATCGATTTCTCCAAATTTAGAATGGAAATTTCTTTTTAAAATTTCAAAGCCCTGTTTTTTTAAAAATTTACAAGCCTTATCTTCACCTAAAATTCCATCTAAATAAGCTTTTAAACCCATTATTCTATACGCATCATAAAAGGCTTGGTTTTTATAAAATCTTGTTTGCGTAAAATTTCAAGCAAATTTTGTATGCTTTTTTCATAAGTTAAATGTGTAGTAAAAAACAAAGTGCTGTAATTTTCATCATTTTTTTTAGGTTTTTGTAAAAAACTATCGATAGAAATATTATTTTCACTCATCAATTGTGTGATTTTAGATAAAACTCCTATTTTATCTTCAACTTTCACCCTTAAATAATATTTTGTATAAATTTCATCTTTGCTTAAAAGCTTGTATTCTAAAGTATTCACAAAACCAAGCATTGGTGCTTTTACCTGATCTCTTGCTATATCCATAAGATCTGAAATCACAGCACTTGCAGTAGCCTCTCCTCCTGCTCCTGCTCCATAATACAAACTTTCACCCAGCAAATCTCCATTAATGCTTATAGCATTCATCACTCCATCAACTTTTGCAAGCATTTTTTCTTTATCTATCATAGTGGGATGCACTCTTAATTCTACTTTATTTTCACGCACCTTAGCTATACCTAAAAGTTTTATGGTAAATTCAAACTCATTAGCAAAATACATATCTTCAGGCGCAATTTCGCTAATACCCTCGATCAAAATATCTTCAGGTTTAGCTTTAAGATTATAAGCGATACTTGATAAAACAAGCAGTTTGTGAGCTGCATCTTGTCCTTCTATGTCAAAAGTTGGATCAGCTTCTGCATAACCTAAATTTTGAGCTATTTGTAAGGCTTGTTTAAAACTCATATTTTTTTGACTCATAGAACTTAAAATATAATTACTCGTACCATTTAAAATCCCTTTTATAGCCAAAATATTATTTGCACTTAAACCTTCTTTTAAAACCTTGATAATAGGAATTCCTCCAGCCACACTTGCTTCATAACCAAAAGCTAAATTTTTAGCCAAATTTTCAAGTTCATAACGATGATAAGCAAGCATAGCTTTATTTGCAGTAACAACAGCTTTTTTCTTTTTTAAAATTTCACTCACTATTTTAAAAGCTTCATCCACCCCACCCATTAATTCTACAAAAACATCTACATTAGCATTTAAAATTTCTGCAACGCTATGAGTAATTGGAATTAAAGCATTTTTTTTAGGACTTCTAGCAAGAGCGATCACAGGAGTTATGCTTTGCCCACATCTTGCACGAATAAGTTTATCATTTTCTAAAAGAAATTTAACCACCGCACTTCCAACAGTGCCATAACCAAGAATCGCTACTTTCATAACTTACTCTTTTAAATATTTTTTGATATTACGTGCAGCTTGGCGTATGCGATTTTCATTTTCAATTAAAGCAATTCTTACATACTTATCACCTGCTTCGCCAAAACCTACTCCAGGACTTACTGCAACACTAGCACGCTGTAAAAGTTGCTTTGAAAATTCTAAACTTTTTAAATGTCTTTTGCTTTCAGGGAGTTTTGCCCAAACAAACATACTTGCTCTTGGTTTTTGAAGTTTCCAGCCTGCATTTTCAAAAGCTTCAAGTAAAATGTGCATTCTTTTATCATAAGTTGCACGGATTTCATCTACACAAGTTTGATCTCCATCTAAAGCTATGGTAGCTGCTACTTGAATAGGTGTGTACATACCATAATCAAACCAAGATTTTATTTTTTTAAGCGCACTGACTAAGCGTTTATTTCCTACTACAAAACCCACGCGCCAGCCTGCCATATTGTAAGATTTTGAAAGAGTGTAAGTTTCTACCGCTACATCTTTTGCGCCTTCAATTTCCAAAATAGAAGGAGTTTTATAGTCATCATAAGTTAAATCTGCATAAGCAATATCTGAAATAATATAAAATCTTTCTTTTTTTGCCGTTGCTATCAATCTTTCATAAAAACTTTTCTCACAAGTTACTGTTGTTGGATTATGCGGGAAATTAACAACGACATATTTTGGACGCGGGATGCTTTCATTTAAAGTTTTATGTAAATTTTCAAAAAATTGATTTTCATCAAGCTCAAATTTTTCATTATAAGCTAAAGGCATTTTTGCTACATTACCTCCTGCTATAATAAAAGCTTGAGTATGTATAGGATAAGCAGGAGTTGGCACAATAGCAACATCTCCAGGATTTATAATCGCTCTTGCAAGATTTACAAAACCCTCTTTTGAACCCATAGTAGCTACAACTTCATTTTCAGGATCTAGGTTGACATTATATTTTCTTTTATACCAATTACAAATTGCTAAGCGAAGTTTATAAATCCCCATGGATGTAGAATATCCCGAGGTTTTATCTTTGTTAGCACTTTCACAAAGTTTATCTATAATGTGTTGTGGAGTTTTACCATCGGGATTTCCCATTGAAAAGTCGATGATATCCTCTCCAGCACGTCTTGCTGCCATTTTTATCGCATTTACTTCTGCGAAAACATAATTTGGAAGTCTTTCTATGGTATTAAAACGGATTTCATCAAACATTTCTTAATCCTTTATTTTTTAAGTGTGATTTTTAAACCCCTGCGTATATTATCTAAACTATACATATCGCTTACAATAGCATATATAGCACCATTTGGAATAAGTTCTGAAAAATGATTATTTTTATTTTCGCTTTTTACTGCTTTAATTAGATTCAGATTTTTATCTAAAAAGAAGATTTTAGGAAACCAATTGTCTAAATCATTTGCATCAATAATCAAATTTGTAGCATTTTTTAAATCAAGCACATAGTCTTTAAGGGGTTTTTCTAATGATTTTGGAGTATTTAAATTAATATTTGTATTGGTTTTTAATACAGCATTGGAAAAATTTAAATCATATTCATAGTCATATGCCCCAATGCGCTTAATATTATCTATATAGACAGAATTTTCTTTTAAGAGATTGTAAAGCGTTCCAGGATCTAAAACATATTGAGATTCTACTTGTATGGTATAGTCAATATTTCCTTCTCTTAAAATCAAATCTGTAGGGATAAAATATATATATCCGGCATCTGTTAAAACATCGGATAAAATTTTAAAAAACATAACTTCATCAGCTTTTGCTTTAAAATTTAGTTTTAGACTTTGAGGATTTGATAGTGTTAAGGCAATTAAAGAATTGGTTTTTAATATTTGAGATATTTTTGCAATATCACAATTTCCATTATTATCTATGTAAGAATTATTTGAGAATAATAATTCTAGTTGAGAATTTTTACTAGGATTGTTTACTAAATTTTTTGCTAATTCAAGACTTGAGATTGCAAAAGATATATTAACCCAAAGAGTAAGAATAATAATTTTTTTTACCATTCTTTACCTTTATTTAATTTTACAAATTCAGCAGCTGAAATACTTGTAATTTTTCCATCTTTAATCAAGAAACGTTTTGAA
The DNA here is from genome assembly GCF_002383835.1 of Campylobacter sp. 107. Lineage (NCBI taxonomy): Bacteria > Pseudomonadati > Campylobacterota > Epsilonproteobacteria > Campylobacterales > Campylobacteraceae > Campylobacter > Campylobacter sp. 107. The sequence continues at coordinate 81,537 of NZ_NXBA01000010.1, read as the reverse complement.
ATTCCTACAGGAAATTTTTGTTCTTTATTTTCTTGATCAAACATTGTTAAAGCTGCAGCCCCTGTTAAAATTAACTGATCTTTATCTAAAGAAATATTAAAATCTTTTTCTTTAACAAAGCTTGTTTTTTTAAGGCTTTTTAAATCTATCAAACCTATCCAAATCTTGGTAGAGGTTTTAAAATGTGCTTCTTTTAAAGAATCAGTTTTTAGTGTATTTGTGTCTTCTTGGATTTGGGTATTTTTTTCTTCATCGAGTAGAGTTGTGTTATTTTCACTGATATTATTTTCTATGCTTATGTTTTTATCATTTTCTTGTAATGAGGTGTTTTGGCTTGGTAAAACGCTCTCTGTTTGATTTGTTTCTTGTGCTTTATTGTTGTCTATAACAACAACATTGTTTCCACTTAAAGATTTTAAATTTTCTTGTGCTTGTCCTATTATGTCTATAACTGTTGCACTAGTATTATTTTGTTCATCTTTGAAAAAAGTTTTAAGTGTATCAAAATAATAAATTCCACTTCCTATAATCACTAAAACAATAAGAACAATCAAAAAAGGCCAAGCGTTAGAGGATTTTTGACTATAAGCATCTAGTTTTGGGGTTATCATTTTTGATTTTGTTTGTGGAGTAGGATTGTTTTCGTTAAGATAAGCTTCATACTCTTCGTTAAAATCACTAAAGTCGAGTTCGTATTCTCTGCTTAAAATTTTAACAAAACCTTTAACATTAAAACGACTTAAAACAGCAAAATTCTTTTCTACTAAAGCTTCAAGAAAATCAAGTTCAATTTGCGTTTTTGCTGCAACTTCTTTTAAATTTAATTCTTGTATTTTTTTCCAATTAAGCATTTAACATCCTATCGCAAAGTATTGCAAAAGCAGCGCTGACATTAAGACTATCAAAATTATTTTTCATCGCAATGCCTACACATTCATCGCATTTTTTTATAATTTTAGAGCTTAAACCAAAACCCTCACTACCCAAAACTAAAACTTTTTTACCATTGCTTATTTTTACACTGTGAATTTCTTTTCCCGAGCCATCGCTCGCATAAAAATAAAAACCTACTTGTTTTAGTTCGTTTATTACACTTAAAGCATCGTTGCTTATTGCAATAGGTAAATCAAGAGCCGCTCCGCTACTTGTGCGAATTACTCCTTCCATGGCTAATTTTTCACCAATAAAAATTAAAGCCCCAACCCCTAAAGCATAAGCTGTACGCGTGATAGCCCCTATATTTCCTACATCACTAATTCCATAAAGCATAACAATAAAATCATTTTTTTTGATCTCATTTAAATTTGCAAAAGAACTTTCTTTAATATCTAGCAAAAAACCTTGATGATTTCCACCTTTCGCATAAGCTTGAGCAGTTTTAAAATCAAGTTTTTTGATTTTAAAACCTGATTTTGCGATTTTGGAAAAAGTAGTTTTATCACATTCTTTTGCTAAATAAAGCTCATTGATACAGTCTTTATGATATTCTAAAATATAAAAAAATATTTGCTTCCCATAAACTATCATATTAAAATTTTACCTAATCTTGACTTAAAAGCAGTTTTTGATAAATTTCTTTTGCATTTTTTCCATTGATCTTTGATAATAATTTTGCTTTTGCTTTTAAAGGCAGCTCTAAATCCATAATATCTTTTTCACAAAGAGTATTTTGCAAAAAATTTTGTTCTTTTGATTGTAGTACTACAACCCATTCACCGTTTAAATTAGACTTTTTTAAAATTTCAAAAAGCTCTTTAGCATTGCCTTTAAATTTTTTTTCAAATTTTTTACTGATTTCTTTAATCAAAAAAATTTCTCTTTGGCTGTCTAGAATCATAATTTGTTCTACTAAAGATAAAATACGCTTAGGGGATTCGTAAATAATACTTGGATAAGGAAGATTTAAAATTTTTTCTATATCTTTTTGTCTTTCTTTGCCTTTATTTGCTAAAAAACCGATAAAGATAAATTCTTTTTGACAAAATGCCGAGCTTACAAGAGCAACTAAGGCTGCATTTGCACCTGGTAAAATTTCATAGGCGATATTATTTTCTTGTGCAAATTCTACCAAAGTCTTGCCAGGATCACTAATCCCTGGCATTCCTGCATCGCTTAAATAAACTACATTTTTTTCAAATATCTTTAAATCAATACTCGCTAAAACTTCTTTTTCATTATGGGAGTGTAAGGCTATAAATTTAGAAATATGTATATCAGTGTGAAATTTGGTATTTAATAACGAAATCAAAGACTTACTTACTCTTGTATCTTCACAAATCACAAGATCGCAAGTCTTTAAAAGTTCTAAGGCTCTAAAAGAAATATCGCTTAAATTTCCTATGGGAGTAGGAATAAAATAAAGCATAATTATTGCATTGCGTATTTTTTCTTAAATTTCTCTACACGACCTGCAGCATCTACAATTTTTTCACTGCCTGTAAAAAAAGGATGGCAATTTGAACAAATATCTACTCTTAATTCTGCTTTGTTTGACTTTGTTGTAAAAGTATTTCCACAAGCACAACTTACTTTGCATTCTACATATTCTGGGTGAATTTCTTTTTTCATTAGTTTTCCTTAAAAATTAAAACAATAAACTGTGATTATAAATTATTTAACATAAAAAAGAGATTAATTTAAGAAAAGTTAAAGCAAAATTTTTGAAGCTATAGCTATGATAGCTGTTTGACTTTTTAGAATATTAGAGCTTTTAAGAGAGATTTTTCGGTTAAACAATAATCTCTCATCATTGTTAAATCCACCTTCAGGACCTATAAAATACAATTCTTTTTCATCGAAATGACTTTGTTGCTCTCCTTGAAAATCAACCATAATTGCATTTGGAAATTTTTGAACAAATTCTTGAGTGCTTTGGTGGATAATTAAATCCATTTTAGTATTTCTACCGCATTGTTCACAAGAAGAAATAATGATTTTTTCAAATCTTTCTAAATCGATTTTAAAATTTCTTTGTGAAAAATTTGTAAAAACCAAATGTAACTTTTTTACTCCAAGTTCATTTAAGAAAGGTAGAGTTTTTTCTAAAATTTTAATATCTATAATGGCTAAGGCTAAGTTTAATTCACTTTGTTTTATATTTTGTGATTTTTTGTTTAAAAATTTTAAAGTGCAAGAATTTCTTGTTAAATTTGTGATTGTATAGTTGTAAAGAAAATTATCTTGTAAATTTCTAAGATTTAGCTCCGAATTTTCCTTTACTCTTCTTACTTTTAAATGGTTAAAGTTTTCACCTTGAAGTTGTATAAACTCTTCTCCAGCTTGCTTGTTATACAAAAATTGCATTTTATAGATATCTTTCTATTAAAAAAGGCAAAAATAATAAAAAAATTTCAAAAGGTAAAATCAAACAACTAATCCATCTAAAAGTGGCATATTTTCTAAATCTTCTTGCTTTTTTAAAACAAACAAAGTGAAAAATTGCTAAGGCAAAAATTAAGATCCAAGAAAAAATCATTACCCAGATATTGACATTCATTTGAAATTGTTTCATTGCTGATAACAAACAACCTGTAAAAATAATCAAAGCTAAAAATAAATAATAAATTGGTAAAAATAATCGTATTCTGCGAATAAAAATGAATTCGGTTTTAAAATTTCCTTGTGTTAGTATAAGATAAAAAAGCATTAAAAAACCACTCGCATAAAGACTATAAAGATGTAAAGCTAAAAAGAATTCGTAACTTTGATCCATTATTTTCCTTTGTTTATAAAATCAGATAAATTTTGAATTTGTTCATCACTTAAAAAACTATGGTTTTTATCTTTTATCGTTTTTATTTTTTGTATAAAAATTTTATTGCCCAAGGTTTTAATGGCCGTGCTGTTTTTGGGTTTTAATTCTCCTTTTTCTCCATGACAAGTGGCGCATTTTTGTTTATATAAAGAGTTGATAATAGTAGGATTGGCTTCATGTTCATCATCTGAACTTTGTGCTTCATCATCTACAGGTAAAGGCAGGTTGGAGTCGCTTAATTCTGTTTTTTCATCATTTTGTTCTATTTGGACTACTTCTTGATCTGTATTTTGGGTCTTAGAAATATTTTTTTCATCATTAGAACAGGCAGATAAAACTAATAAAAAAAAACTTAAGGCAATTAAAATTTTAGCTTTTTGCATTAAATCTCCTTTGGATTTATAAAAATTTCTTCATTTTTTAATTTGTTATAAAAATCTATATCATTCCATTCTACTTTAATGCCATTGGAAAATTCTATGTCTTGAAGTGAAATTTTTGGCATTAACTCACTATAGGCATCTTCTCTAAAACCTTGTGCATAGCCTGTTCTTGTTTCATGAACAATGATGCTTTGTAAAGTCACTCCTTGTTCTCCATTTACCATTTTCGTTTGTTTTAATAAAGCATCTATAAGTATGAAAAATACACGACAAAAATTTTCAGCACTTACATTAACAGGCAGGCAAATCCAACGACTTGAATATTTTTTCATTTCTTCTAAATATTTTGCGTCATCATATTTAAAAAGAGTGATAGCATGATCAAAACTATCAATAATTTGGCGTATATAGGTTTTTAAAAGTCCAAAATCATAGACCATTCCAGCATTATCTAAATATTTGCTTTCAAGTAAAACTTCAACTTTGTAAGAATGTCCATGAATACTACTTTTGCAACGCTTAGAAGAACAAAATCTAACAATGTGTGCGTTTTCAAATTCAAATAATTTTCTTATAATCATACACCCTCTTTATCGTTCCAAAGACGAATATGAATTCTATCAGAATAATTATAACCATTCTTAATACAAAATTCAGCAATTTTTTGAGCATTTTTTTTAAGGTTTTGCTCATTTTCACCCATAGGCATACAAAAAATTTGATTTGGAGCTTCTTTTAGAATTTCATTGATTTCTAAAAATGAATTATCAAGGGTATTGGCATCTAAAACAAATTTATAAAAACTATCTTTTGCGTAATTTTTAAATGCTTTTAAAGCTTTAAAATTTAATCGTTTATCTTTTTTTATCCCACTATTTTGGAGTTTAACGCTTAAAGCAAAAATACATTCTTTGTAAAAAGGATATCTATCAAAATCAATTTCTATGCTTCCATTGCTTTCAAAGTGTATTTCGAATTTATTTTTTAATAACATTTGGATAAATTCTATAAATTCAGGATTTTCATAATGGATTAATGGCTCTCCACCTGTGATAACAACTATAGGATTAAAGTCTTGTTTTAATTTTATCACTCTTTTTAAAAGTTCATTAGCATTTAAAGTTTCATAACTTTCTTTAAAATCTTTTGTGAAAACAGCTCTTATCGTGTCACATCCAATGAGAGTTTTATCGTTTTTTGATATTTTTACATTAAAACCTAAACAGTTGAAATTACAACCAGCAAAACGCATAAAAATAGCTAATTTTCCATTATATTTACCTTCTCCTTGAATGCTTAAGAAACTTTCAACAAGTTGCAAAATTAACCTCCAGTTTGATAAAAAGCACGAGATGAGGTTTCATTATCAACAACACTCCATTTATTTTTTTCTGGTTTATTTCTTAATACTTCTTGTAATATTTCTACAGCGGCTTTAATATCACCTTTTCGAACCGCTTCTTTTATGCTTAATGCTTCATCAAAATAAAGACAAGGTATTAACAAGCCTTCAGCACTTAAGCGTATGCGATTGCAAGAATCGCAAAATTCATGGCTATGAGGATCTATAATTCCAAATTCATAATCATCTGCCTTGTAAATACTCACAGGTGCTTTTTCATCTTTTTTTATAAGTTGAATTTGATATTTTTGACTCAAAATTTGTATAATTTCATCTCTTTTTAATCCTTGTAATTTACCATAAGCATGAGTATTTTCCATAAATTCTATAAAGCGAATTTGAGCTTTTTTTGATTTTGCAAATTCCAAAAGAGATATCAGTTCATCATCGTTTAAATTTTTAAGAGCTACAGTATTAAGTTTTACTTTCAAATCTAGATTTAAAGCTTCATCAATTCCAGATAAAACACTATCTAATATATCTTTTTGCGCAAGAGTTTTTGCTTTTTTGTGATCTAAGGTATCAAGTGAAATATTAAGTCGTTTAAGTCCAGCATTTTTTAGGTCTTTAGCAAAGTCTTTTAGTAAAAATCCATTTGTAGTTATAGCAAGGTCAATATCGCTTTTATAATCGTTAATCATTTTTATAAAAATACTTAAATCTTTTCTTAATAAAGGTTCCCCACCTGTTATACGGATTTTTTCAATTCCTTCGTCTATAGCTGCTTTAACAAATAAAAAAAGTTCTTCGAAGCTTAATAAATTTTCTTTTGGCTGATAATCGAAAGGAATTTTTGGCATACAATAAAGGCAGCGAAAGTTACATCTTTGTGTAACTGAAATTCTAAGATAATTTATCTTTCTACCGAATTGATCTATAAGCATTTATTTTCCATTCTATTTTATTAATTTCTTAAATTTTAAGACAAGTTCTACATTTCCAGTGCCAATACGTAAATCTTTAGCGATTTGTTCTATGCTTTTTCCTTCTTTGAAAAGATTTTCTATTTTTTGTTCTTCTGTATCGTAATTTGGTGTAAGTTTAGCCATGCTTTGTGCTTTTTGTTCCAAATTTAAAAGACGATTTTGTTGTTCATTTTGAAAATCTTCTATGATATGTTCCATAGTTTTTAGTGTTCTTAAAACAGGAGTGATTTTTGAACTGATTTGTTTATCAAGTTCAATCATAATTTCTTCTTTTAAAAGAGAGGTTTTATAGTCTTCATCCTCTTCGCTATCATCTTTAACTCCTAATTCTTTACGAAAATAATGAAGTTCTTTGGTAATATCTTCTATCACATTTTGAAGTTTTGCTATTTTTGCATTATTTTCTCTTTCTTTGATATTCATGTAGGCTAGCATTGCAATTAAAAGCACAATTATAAAAACTAAATAAAGTACATCATCACTCATTCTTGGCCTTTCTTATTTCTTATCATATTTCTTTGGATTTCAACAACAAAAGCATCAAAAGCCATTTTGTCTTCGGGCTTAATTTTGATAATTTTTGCCAATGTTTGACTTTGAGCTTTGATAAAAATAGCTATTTTTTGATTATTTAAATCAAATCTTAAATAATATTCTTTATCTTCTTCTAAAATAGTATCCAAAAAATTTAGATACTCAAAATTTAAAGATTCTATTACCCCTTTTTGCTTAAGTGGTATAAGTTCTTTATTTTTATCTAAAGAATTTTCAAGTCTTAAAATATCTTCTTTTAGACTTAAAAGAAGATCAAAAATAATTTTTTCACCCTCGTCAAAATCAATGCGTAAAGCAAGTTTTTTCCATTTTAAAATTTGAGAAATTGCTCCAAGTTTTAAGTATTCTCCAAGAAAATGGTTATTTTCTATTTCACAACATTCTAAATGAGCTTCAAATCCTGCTTTAAAAAGTGTTAATTCCATAATAAATCAATCCAAATAAAAATAAAAAAGATAATACTTAAATAACCATTTAGAGTAAAAAATGCTCTATCAATATGAGCAAAATTTTTATGGACAATCCTATGCTCTAAGGCTAAAATAATACCGCTTATAATTACCCCAATAAGTGCTATTTTTCCAAGTGCTACACCCCAAACTTCCCACACAAAAAGAAGCCAAAATAATACCGCTAAAATATGGCAAAAAGCTGATATAAATAAAGTAGCCTTTGAACCAAATTTAGCAGGAATAGAGTGAAGTCCTATTTTTTTATCATACTCCATATCTTGTAAAGAATAAAGCAGATCAAACCCAGCTGTCCAAAAAGTTACAGCTAAACATAAAATAACGCTATAAATGTGAATTTCACCCATAATTATAACACTTCCTGCAATAGGCGCAAGTCCTAAACAAAATCCTAAAACTAAATGCGCTAAAGAACTAAAGCGTTTAAAAGCTGAATAAATAGCCAATACCAAAAGCACAGGAAAAGACAAATAAAAAGCCAAGGTATTAATAAAATAAGAACATGATATAAAAATAAGTGCATTAATAATAATAAAAATCCAAACGCTTTTTCTACCTATTTTTCCACTGACATTAGGGCGATTTGCACAACGAGGATTATCCTTATCTATATCTTCGTCCATTAAACGATTTGTAGCCATGGCAAAATTTCTTGCACTCACTGCACAAATAATGCCTAAAATCAATGCCTTAAAACCAAACCAAGCAGTGTCATTTGCAAGTTTTGATGCTACAATCATAGAGGAAAATAAAAAAGGCAAAGCAAAAATAGAATGCTTAAATACTACAAGTTCTAAAATATCTTTAAATTTTATCCAGAATGTGTTCATTTTTCTACTTTAAAATATTTTTGCTATGATTTTACTAAAATTTTTATAAATTTTAGGATAAATATTAAAATGTTTTTTGAAATAGCATTAATAGGAACAACCGCGAGTGGAAAAACATACATAGCCAATACTTTAGCAAGAGAATTTGATGCTGTTGTTTTAAGTCTTGATAGTCTTTGTGTTTATAAAGAGATTAATATAGCAAGCGCCAAGCCTTCACAAGATGATCTTGCGAGTATAAAATACTTTGGGGTAAATTTATTGAGTGTAAATGAACATTTTAATGTTGAGTTATTTATAAGAGAATATCAAGAAGCAAAAGAATTTGCTTTAGCTAGAAATTTACCTCTAATTATAGTAGGTGGAACTGGATTTTATTTAAAAACTATGATAGATGGTTTAAGTGAAAAAACCTTAGAGTCAAAGAGTTCTTTAAATAACGATGAAATTTATGCTCTTTTATTAAATATTGATCCAAACTATAAAATAGAAAAAAATGATACTTATAGATTAAAAAAATGGTTGGGTATTTATGAACAAACAAGAGAAATTCCTAGTGAATTTTTAAAAAGAACACAAAAAACTGGGGTGCTTAAAGATATAGAAATTTATGAGCTTGCGTGGGATAAAGAAATTTTAAAAAAACGTATTCAAACTAGAACAAAAGAAATGCTTGATAATGGACTTTTAGATGAAGCAAAAATTCTTTTTTCTAAATTTGATCATAAACTTAAAGCATTAAATTCTATAGGTTTGAAAGAGTGTAAAGAATATTTAGATGGAGAAATTTCCCTTAAAGAGCTTGAAAATTTAATCACGATACATACTACGCAACTTGCCAAAAGACAAAGAACTTTTAATAAAAAATTTCAAAGTAAAGCCTTGGAATTTGATAAAGCTTTAGCTACTTTAAGAATGAAATTTTCAATCGAAAAATAAATGTTCTATTAGAATTTTTACTCCTAATATAATTAAAACCAATCCGCCTAAAAGTTCAGCTTTATTTTTAAGATAAATTCCAAATTTATTTCCTATTTTTAGAGCAATGATACATAAAATGAAGGTGATAATACCTATTAAAAATATAGCTAATAATAAATTTACATTTAAAAATGCAAAACTCACACCAACTGCTAGCGCATCGATACTTGTAGCAATTGCTAAAGCTAGCATGGTTTTAAAGCCAAATTGGTTGGCATTACTATCGCAATTTTCATTTTCCAATGACTCTTTGATCATTTTTAATCCTATTAAAGAAAGTAAAATAAAAGCTATCCAATGATCAATACTCGCAATAAAAGATGCAAAAGTTATGCCTATAAAATAACCAATAGTTGGCATCAAGGCTTGAAATCCACCAAAATAAATTCCAACAATAAGATAATGTTTTAAATGTAGTTTTTTAACACTAAAACCTTTGCATAGTGATACAGCAAAAGCATCCATTCCTAAAGCACAGGATAAAAAAATAAGACTATAAAAATCCATAATAAATCCTAAAATTTTATAAAAAATTGAAGATGAAATTATAATCAAACAAAGATAAAAATCACATAATTTTGATATATTTAATTAAATTTTAAGAAATAAATATATATAATTCAACTTCATTTTTATTTTTTATTCCTTAAAAGTGGCCCATTCGTCTAGCGGTTAGGACATCGCCCTTTCACGGCGGTAACACGAGTTCGAGTCTCGTATGGGTCACCACTTTTTAATTTTTCTTTTAAAATAACGATTTTTTCATTTTTTCTATTAAAATTTAATAAATATTAATAATTTATTTTGTAGAATACGAATAGCTTTTGATATAAGTCTATTATAGACTTATATCAAGGCTGGGCATTATTGAGCTGGTGTTTGCTCTTTTGTTTTTTTGTGAGTTTTAGCTTCATGTTTTTTATCAGCTTTAGCTTTTGAATGATGAGCTTTTGTATGTGTTTGATTCACATCGCTTGGAGTATTAGCTGCAAAAACATTAGCTGTGAAAGCACCTAGTAATGCTGAGATTAGTACAACTTTTTTCATATTTTCCTCCTTATGAATAATTTTTAGTTGCAAATTAATTGTAATTATTAAAAATCAACAAATAGATATTTTTTGTAAAAATATTTCAAAAAAAATATAATTTTTTTATATATATTTAAATTATTATTAAAATATATTATAAATGTATCTTATTTTATTTAGGTTAAATAAATAGAAATTTTACCCACTGAGCTTTTAAGATATTTTTACTCTTTTTAATATTATTATGGTAATATTTTCAATATCAAACTAAAAACAAAGGAGAAATTATGTTTGAATTAAGAAAATTACCTTATGATACCAATGCTTTTGGTGATTTTTTGAGTGCTGAAACTTTTAATTACCATCATGGAAAACATCTCAATACTTATGTTACAAATCTGAATAATCTTATTAAAGATACTGAATTTGTAGGCAAAGATCTTGTAAGTATTATCAAAACTTCAAATGGGGGAGTATTTAATAACGCAGCTCAAGTTTATAATCATGATTTTTATTTTGATTGCATTAAACCAAGTACAGGCTGTGGTTGTGGCGGTTTATGTCAAAGTATAGATGCTAATTTACAAGCGGCACTAGAAAAAGAATTTGGATCTTTAGAAAATTTCAAAGCTGAATTCATCAAAGGTGCTACAGGAGTTTTTGGTTCAGGATGGTTTTGGTTAGTTTATAATACTAAAAATCAAAAACTAGAATTTGTAGGTACTTCAAATGCAGCTACACCAATTACCGAAGATAAAGTTCCTTTACTTGTTGTAGATGTTTGGGAACATGCTTATTATGTAGATCATCGCAATGCACGCCCTGCTTATTTAGAGAAATTCTATGCTCATATTAATTGGGAATTTGTTGCAAAAGCTTATGAATGGGCTTTAAAAGAAGGCATGGGATCAGTTAGCTTTTATGCAAACGAACTTCACCCTGTAAAATAATTTTAATTCTTTTTGTGTTAGAATGAATTTTGGCTTAATGTCAAAATTCTACACAAAAAGGGCAAAAATGGATAATTCTTTATCTGCATATACTCAAAAATATGACAAAGAAGGTTATGGACTTCAATATCCTGATGGTCATGTTATAAGATTTTACGAGAGAATCTTAAAATACAAACTAAGCAAAACAAGTGGAAAATTGCTTGATTTTGGTTGTGGAAATGGAGTGCATTCTAGGTATTTAAAAATATAACCGGGGTGGGGTATAGAGCCTTATGGTATTGATATAGTTTCTAGTTTAAAAAAGGTTTGGGAAAAAGATCCTTGCTTAGATTCTAAAAATTTTCACATCATATCTCCTGATTCTAGTTTTAAAAAACTCTTCAATATAAAAATGGATTTTATATTTGCAAATCAAAGCTTATATTATCTTACAAAACAAGCTTTTAAAGAAACTGTGCAAGAATTTTATAAACTATGTAATGAAGAAGCTGTTGTATTTGCAACCATGATGAGTGATAAAGGCTATAGTATGTATGAAAGAGGAGAGCTTATGGATAATGGCTTATGTGAAGCAAAAGGATGTCCAAGTGGTAGATTGAGTGGTTCTTCATATATACGCTTTATTAAAAACATAGAAGAATTAAAAGAAGATTTTAAACCTTTTAAACATTTATTTTTGGGAGATTATGAATTAATTAATCTGTATAATTTTGAAGGCAGTGTGGAGCACTTTATTTATATAGGACAAAAGTAAGTGTTTTAGCACTTACTCCCCTAAACTCGGAGTCATTTCGATAATCTTCCAAGGAAGTCCTTGAGAATTCAGCTCTTCCATAAAAGGCTTAGCGTCAAATTCTTCCATATTAAATACGCCTTTTCCTTGCCAAATTCCTTTAGCGATTAATTTCGTGCCTATCATAGCGGGAACACCTGTAGTATAGCTCACAGCTTGTGCACCAGTTTCTTTATAGCATTCTTCGTGATTGCAAACATTATAAATATAAACTTGTTTGTCTTTTCCATCTTTTTTACCACGAATCACACAACCTATATTGGTATAACCTTTAGTGCGTGGTCCTAAACTTGCAGGATCAGGAAGCAAGGTTTTTAAAAATTCTATAGGAATGATTTCTTTACCTTGGTGTATCACAGGTTTAATCCCTAGCATTCCAACATTTTCAAGACATTTCATGTGAGTTAAATAACTTTGTCCAAAAGTCATAAAAAAGCGTATTCTTTTTAAACCTTTGATATTTTTTACCAAGCTTTCAAGTTCTTCATGATAAAGCAAATAGCTATCTTTCACTCCTACTTCTGGATAATTCCACTCCATTTTTATTTCCATCGGTTCTGTTTCTATCCACTTGCCATTTTCCCAATAACGCCCTTTAGCAGAAACCTCACGCAGATTGATTTCAGGGTTAAAATTCGTCGCAAAAGCATAGCCATGATCACCTGCATTGCAATCTAAAATATCTATATAAGAAATTTCATCAAATAAATTTTGCTGTGCATAAGCACAAAAAACATTAGTTACACCAGGATCAAATCCACTTCCTAAAAGTCCTAAAATTCCTGCTTGTTTAAACTCATCATTTCTCGCCCATTGCTCTTTGTATTCAAATTTAGCCAAATCAGGATGTTCATAATTTGCCGTATCTATATAATCAATCCCTGCTTTTATACAAGCATCCATTAAACTCAAATCTTGATAAGGCAAAGCAACATTGAGTAAAATTTGCGCTCCTGTTTTCTTGATAAGTTCTACAACTGCATTGCTATCATCAGCATCAATTTGCGCTGTTTCAATTTGAACCCCTAAACGCTCTTTGATAAAAGCAGCGATTTCATCACATTTGCTTTTTGTTCTACTAGCTAAAGTAATTTTACTAAAAGTATCAGAATTCATTGTGCATTTTACAGTAGCCACACGACTTACCCCACCTGCGCCTATGATTAAAAGATTTTTCATGAAATTTGTCCTTAAAAGATTTTTAGGAATTTTAGCTAAAAATTGATAATATCAAAATTTATTTTTTCTTCTAAGTTATAATTTGAGCTTAATAACATAAAAAATTCTATATTTTTATATCTTAACTTAAGTCTATAAAAAGCCCCTAAAAATTCTTTTTGTAAAATTTTAGCCTCAAAACGATTTCCTATTTTAAGCTCTGCATAACCAAAAATATAATTTTTTGAAGCTATCCAAGCAAAAAATTCATCTTCTAAATCAAGTTTTTCTTCTATGATATTTAAATCAGGTAAAATTTGCGCACTTTTAAAATCAGGCTTAAAATAAAGCTCTTTAGGATTTGCATGAGCTAAAATTTTTCCTTTTTCTAAAAAAGCGATTTGATCAGACATACAATAAGCATCTTCAATATCATGAGTTACCATAATAGCCGTAATGCCTTGATTTTCTATCATTTTTTTCAATTCTCTTCTTAAATCTTGTTTTAAATTTTGATCCAAATTAGAAAAAGGTTCATCTAAAAGCAAAAGCTTACATCCTCTTGCTATAGCTCTAGCAAAAGCCACTCTTTGCGCTTGCCCTCCTGAAATTTCATCGATTTTTTTATATCTTAAATCTTCAATTTCAAAAGTTTTAAGCAAATGATTTAAAATTTGATTTTTATCTTTTTTATCATAAAGTGCAAAAAGTATGTTTTTTTCAACATTTAAATGAGGAAATAAAGCATAATTTTGAAACATCAAAGCCACTTCACCTTTGCAAGAAAACAAATCATAAGAACTAGCTTGTTCAAGCTTAGCAATAATCCTTAAAAGCGTGCTTTTTCCGCTTCCACTACCCCCTAAAATGCTTAAAAATTCTCCTTCTTTGACATGAAGATTGATATTTTCTAAAGCTTGTATTTTTCCAAAATTTTTAGATAAATTTTTAATTTCTAACATCATCTTTCCTTGTGATTTTATCCATCCAAACAACAACCATTAAAGAAAGAAAAACGATAAATAAGGAAGGTAAAGCTGCATCATAAATTCTTTCATCACTTGCAAACCAGAAAGCTTTAACACTTAAAGTTTCAAAGCCAAAAGGTGCTAAAATTCTACTTAAAGGAAGTTCTTTAATCGTATCAATAAAAACAATAATAAAAGCCAAAAATAAAAAATGTTTCATTAAAGGTGTGTGAATTTTAAAAAATAAAATAAAATAACTCGTTCTTAAATTTAAACTTGCCTCATCAATATTTAGATGAATTTTATTATATCCTCCTTCTAAAGAATAAATTGCACTCGCTAAAAAACGAATTATATAAGCAAAAATAAGAACAAATAAAGAATTTCCCAATAAACTCATGTGAAAAATTTTATCCAAAAATACAAAAAGCACTATAATGCTAATTCCTAAAGCAGCAGCAGGTATAGAATAACCCAAAGAACTTATTTTTAAAATAAATAAATTAAAAAAATGATTTTTAACTATCCTAGAACTAAACATCAAAAAATAAGCTAAAAAAGTGGTAATTAAAGCAGTGATTAAAGCTAAGATTATAGTTTTAAAACTGATAATATAAAATTGTGATTCAAAAAGCTTATGATCTTTTAGCCCCCAATAAACTAGCCAAATAAAAGGTAAAATAAAACCTACAAAAGCAATCATAAAACAATAAATACAGGATAGAATTTGTTTAATAGGATTTAATTTTCTTTTTTTGATAAAAAGAGTTAAATTTTGATTAAAACTATAATGATGTTTATTTTTATAATAAAAATCCACATACATAATCAAAAATACAAAAAGCATTAAAATACCCGATAAAACACTAGAAGAATAAGAATCATTCAAATCATACCAGAGTTTAAAAATTCCAGCCGAAAAAGTATCCACTCCCAAATAAGCACTTGCACCATAATCACTCAAAGTTTCCATTAAAACCAATAAAGTTCCAGAAAAAATGGCAGGTCTTGCACTCAAAAGTGCCACGCGTGTAAAAATTCTAAATTCAGAATATTTCATGATTTTAACTACTTCATAAGCCTCTTTGGCTTCACTTTTAAAAGCTGTTTTAGCAAATAAATAAATATAAGGATATAAAGAAATAGACAAAACAAAAATAACACCATAATGATTGAAAAAATCTATCCTAAAGCCAAAATTTTCGTGAAAAAATCCTTGAAAATCCATAATTCCTACATAAACAAAGGCTAAAATATAAGCAGGTATAGCCAAGGGTAAAATGAGTAATTTTTCTAAAATTTTACAGAAATAAAAATCATAATTTGCGATTAAATAAGCAGAACTCACACCCAAAATCAAGCTCAAACACAATACTCCCATGCTAATTATAAAAGTATCTTTGATGAATTTTAAAAATAAATAATCAAAAAAATGACTCAAATTTTCTTTAATAGATGAAAATTGGGTTAAATCACTTGCATTAAAATTTTGAAATAAAATATAAAAAAGTTCAGCAAAAATACCAAAAATAGGCAAAGCAAGAAAAAGGGCAAGTAAAATTGCCCAGAGTTTATAGTATTTTAGGGATTTATACATTATCTAAAACCGACTTCATCGTAAATTTTAACAGCTTCTTTAATATTTTCTGCTATCTTACTCACAGGGATTTGATCTTCTTTGAAAGTTCCAAAATCTTTTACAGTTTGGCTTAATTCTACATCATTTCTTATAGGAAATTCATAATTACTATCAGTAAGAATTTTTTGAATTTCAGGACTTAACATAAATTCCATAAATTTTTTAGCCGCATCTTGATTTTTACTTGATTTTGTCATGGCAATACCGCTAATGTTAATATGCGTTCCTCTATTGTCTTGATTAGGAAAAATAATACCCAAAGAATTTCCAATTTCTACATCTTTTGGATTTTTAGAATTCTTTAAAAGCCCTATATAATAAGTATTCATAACTGCAAATTTAGCTTTGCCTGCAAATACTTGTCTGGCTTGATCTCTATCTCCACCCTTTGGATTTGTCGCAAGATTTTCAAGCACACCTTTAGCCCATGCTTTAGCCTCTTTATTTCCGTCATTAGCTATAATAGATGCTAAAAGAGTTTTGCTATAAGGAGCTGTAGCACTTCTCATAACAATTTCTCCTTTAAATTCAGCTTTTGCTAAATCTTCATAATTTTTCATTTTGCTAATGTCGATATTTGAGTTTTTATTGTAAGCAATAATTCTTGCTCTTTTTGTAATCGCAAACCATTCTTTATCCTTATCTCTTAAATGAGCAGGTATAAATTCTTCTAAATATTTTGATGAAACAGGAGATAAAAGTCCTAAATTTTTAGCTTCTGTAAGATTTGAAATATCAGCTGTGATGAAAATATCAGCAGGAGAATTACTTCCTTCAAGAGAAAGCCTTTTAATAAGTTCTGAAGCTTTAGCTTGAGTATGATTGACCTTAATGCCTGTTTTTTCTTCGAATTTTTTTATGATTTCAAAATCAGCATCATAATGTCTTGCTGAGTAAATATTAAGCTCACTAGCACCTAAAAATGAAACAGCTGTTAAAAACATAAAGAAGATTTTTTTCATATTTTATCCTTTATTGAGAATTATACTCGGTCTTATTGAGATCTTTAAAATCAGTATGAGAATGTTCAGAACAAGCAAAAGCAAAGCCAATGCATAATAAAAATAAAATTATTTTTTTCATAGACATTAATTCCTTTTAGATATTTTGATAAGAAATATTAATATTAAAAAGTAAATATGACCTAATCTTTATATTTTTATATTTCTTTAAAGAATAAAGAGATTTATTTTTGATACATGTGTTGATAAATTTATGTTTTTAATAAACTCTTGATTAAATAAAGTTGATTAAAATTTTTCTTTTAAAAGGTGGTAGCATGTTTTCTTCATTTTTTGCAAGTAAAAAATGGGCTTTATGGGCTTATTTAGGACTTTTTTTACTCTTATTTTTTCTTTTCATTCAAACAAGTCTTAATGTTGCTATAAATTCATGGTATAGTGATTTTTATAATGTCTTGCAAAAACCTAAAATAGAAATTTTAGATTCAAATTTAACACAAAAAATAGACACTAATTTCGAAAATAATGCCACTTTAATCCAAGAGGCTAATCAAAGAGCCGAGCAAAATTTCCAAAAAGCTAATTTTATCAATAAAGGCGCATTGTATTATTATCAAAATTTATTAGAATATTTTTTCAACTCTAGGGCTATGATTGAAAAGCTAAATTATTCAGCAAATGATTTTTATGCTTTGATTTTAGTTTTTTTGGCTATTGCTATTCCTTATGTTTTAATCGCTACGATTAATATCTATTTTGCTAGTGTCTATGCTTTTAAGTGGCGTGAGGCTATGACTTTTTCTTATTTAAAATTTTGGAAAAATAAAGATGACAATATAGAAGGAAGTTCGCAAAGAATTCAAGAAGATACTTATAATTTTTCCAAAATCGTAGAGAGTTTAGGACTTAGTTTTATAAAAGCTTTGATGACCCTTGTAGCATTTATTCCGATTTTATGGAGTTTAAGTGATGTTGTGAGTAAAGCTTTATTTGCAAATTTAAGCGAAAATTCTTCTTTTTATTTTTTAAAAAACATTGATGGTTTACTTGTTTATATTGCACTTTTGATTTCTTTAGGAGGCTTGGTTGTGTCATGGTTTGTAGGTATTAAGCTTCCCGGACTTGAATATAACAATCAAAAAGCTGAAGCAGCTTTTAGAAAAGAGCTTGTTTATGCTGAGGATAATCGCAAAGAATACGCTAAAAATGAGACTATGATAGAGCTTTTTACAGGGCTTAAATTTAACTATAAAAGACTTTTTTTACATTATGGATATTTTAATATTTGGCTCATTTTATTTGAGCAAATGATAGTTATAGTGCCATTTTTAATCATGGCACCAGGGCTTTTTGCTGGAGCTATAGGACTTGGTATTGTAATGCAGATTAATAATGCTTTTGATCAAGTGCGAAGCTCTTTTAGTGTTTTTATCACAAACTGGACAACTATCACTCAACTTAGAAGTATATATAAGCGTTTAAAGGAATTTGAGAAAAACATAGCTTATAAAGAACATTAGTGCCTATAAAAATATCTAAATTTGATAAAAACAAGTAAAGCAATAAAAAGCAAAGAGGCTGTGAATATACATAAAAATTCCCAGCCAAAACTTTCATAATAAAAACTTGGTAATACAGAACCTATAGCACCCCCACTGTAATAAAATGCTAAGTATAGCCCATTTGCCAATCCTTTTTTATTGGTAGATGAATTTAAAAGTCCTGAAAATATGCAATGACTGATAAACATTCCGCTACAAAACACAAACATGGCAAAAAATGTGAAGTAAAAATTATTTATTAACATACAAAAACAACCTGTAATAAAAACAACAAAACCAAAAATGGCTGTACGAATTTTTGAACCAAAAAAAGCTATAGTTTTTCCTATAAGTAGGGAGCTAATAACTCCTGTTAAAAAGCCCAAATAAACAAGTCCAATTTGTGTTTGTGTTATATTGGCTACACTTTCTTTTAAATGGAAAGGTAAAAAACTTACTATGCTTTGAAAGGAAAAAAAGATGATAAAAACACAGGATAAAATCACTATAAATTTAACCTCTTTAATAAAAGGTAAAAAATCTTTTAGTGAAATTTGCGTATTTAAATTGGTGCAGTGTTCTTTAAAAAATAAAAACAAAAAACCAGAACAAAGCATTAAAATAGCAAAAAAATTTAAAGCAAAATGCCAAGAAAAAAGATCACTTAAAAAGCTCCCAAACACTCTACCGACAAAACCTCCAAAAGTTGTAGCACCTACATAAATTGCTATATTTTTTTGTATATTTTCATTTTCTAAACGACTAAGTAAGGTAAGAAGTGCTGTAAGTATAGCAGGTATGCAAAGAGCTTGTAAAAATCTAAAGAAAAGAAAAAAATAAAAATTATTGCTTAAATTTCCGATGATTCCAAAAAATGCACACATAAACAAAGAAAAAATAAGAATTTTTTTTTAAGGAAAAAATTTCAAGCAAATATCCATAAATTAAAGGAGCTACAGCCAAAGGAATGAGTGTGATACTAATCACCCAAGAAATTTGATGCAAACTCACATTAAAATAATTAGAAAGTAAAGGAGTTATAGGTTGTGGAGCATAAACGATAGCTAAGGTTAATAGGGCGCAAAAAATAATTAAAATTTTTAGTATTTTCATAATTTTAATTAAACTATAGCAAAAATTAAAGTTTAATTAAAAGAGTCTTTTAAGCAAAAATTTTACTTTTAATTGTGTATAATAAGGTTCAATAATATTTTATTTCTTAAGGAGCTTCATTGGACCCCAGTCAGGTTTTGGATTTAAACCAAACTTCTACAGCATCTTTTGATGCAGGATATTCTATGCTTATGGTTGTTGTTGCACTTGCTCTAGTGTTTTTAAATGGTTTTTTTGTTTTGTCTGAATTTAGTATTGTTAAAGTACGTCGTTCCAAGCTTGAAGAGATGGTAAAAGAAAAAAAAGCTGGTGCCAAGAAAGCTTTGGAGGTTACTTCAAGGCTTGATACGTATCTTAGTGCTTGTCAATTAGGAATTACTTTAAGTTCTCTAGCTCTTGGTTGGATAGGTGAGCCTGCTATTGCAAAAATGCTAGAAATTCCGCTTATTAATCTTGGTTTTAGCACTGTTATTATCCATACTATAGCTTTCATTATTGCTTTTAGCATTATTACTCTTTTACATGTGGTTTTAGGAGAACTTGTGCCGAAAAGTATAGCTATTGCAGTTGCAGATAAAGCGGTTTTATTTATAGCTAGACCGCTTCATTGGTTTTGGATGCTTTTTTTGCCTTGTATTAAAATTTTCGATTTTTTAGCAGCTATAAGTTTGAAACTTTTTGGAATAAAACCTGCTAAAGAAAGCGAGCTAACTCATAGCGAAGAAGAAATTAAAATCATAGCAAGTGAGAGTCAAAAAGGTGGAGTTTTAGATGAATTTGAAACAGAGATCATACGCAATGCTGTTGATTTTTCAGATACTGTTGCTAAAGAGATTATGACTCCTAGAAAAGATATGATTTGTCTAAATAAACAAAAAAGTTACGAAGAAAATATGCAAATCATTTGTGAGCATAAACATACTCGCTTTCCTTATATTGATGGTTCTAAAGATACTATTTTAGGTATGATACACATACGAGATATAATACAAAATGAATTAAACCATAAAAGTCAAAATTTAGATACTTTTGTTAAACCTTTGATTTTGGTTCCTGAAAATATCAGCATTTCAAAAGTACTTGTAATGATGAATAAAGAACGCTCTCATACTGCATTAGTAGTTGATGAGTATGGTGGAACTGCTGGAATTTTAACCATGGAAGATATCATGGAAGAAATTATTGGCGAAATTAAAAGCGAGCATGAAGAAGACAGCTATAAAAAACTTGCTGAAAATATCTATGAATTTCAAGGACGATGCGATATAGAAACTGTTGAAGAAATGCTTGTAATAAACTATGATGAGGATTTAGAACAAGTTACTATAGGTGGTTATGTATTTAATCTTTTAGGACGCTTGCCTATGGTAGGAGATCGCATTGAAGATGAACTTTGTTACTATGAAGTTAAAAAAATGGATGGGAATTCTATAGAGCGTGTTAAGGTGGTTAAAAAAACAAATAAAGATGAAGAATAAGCCTCTTTAGGCTTATTTCTTTTTGTAAATTTGGTTTTTAATTTCTATACACTCAAAACCTTTTTCATCTAGTGTAACTACGCGTAAATATCCACCATCATCTATTTTACCCTCGCATAAAAATACTCTTTTGGCTATTTTCATAGGAAGTTTTTCTTTATTTCTGTGTCCAAAGATTTGATAAAGATTGTCCGAGGTGAAATTACAAAATTGATTTGCTACTTTTTGACTGTCTTCATATCCACCTACACCATAAATAAAGTCATGGCTTGGTATAAAACTTATTTTTTCAGGTTTGGAGGGTATAAAATTTACTCCTCCATGTGAACAAAATATGAATTTATTTTGGAATTTGTAGTATAAACATTCTTTTAGATGAGGATAGAGTTTTCTAGCATCTCTTGGAGTAAGTTTTTCTTTCCTAAAATCCTTTAAAGTATTTTCATTAAATTCTTTGGAATTTGACAATTCTCCATTAGCCCATTTTATAAGATGTCTTTCGTGATTTCCTTCTAATAAGCATACGTTTTCTTTTTCGCAAATTTTTAAAAGAAATTTTATTACTTTGCCATTTTCTATACCTCTGTTGATATAATCTCCCAAAAATATATAAAATTCATCTTCTTTGATTGTTTTAATGTATTCTTTTAAAACACTATAGCAACCTTGTAAATCTCCTATATGATGAATTTTTTTGTATTTGCTTAAATTTGGCATTTGGTAAAGACATTTTTTCCAGTCTCTTGAGTCTAAAATTGGGTATTTTTTTGGATTTTTTTTGAGCAAATCTTGAGTTTTTTCCAAAAGAGCATAAGGGATGATATATCCATTTTTTTTAGCTTCTAAAAGATTTTTTTCTTGACATTGTTTTAAAGAGCTATCAAAAACAATAACATATATTTTATAGCGATATTGTTTCGCTAAGTCTTTATAAATTTTTAATGTTTCGTTGTAAGCGTTTATGATGCAAAACTCACCTTTTTGCATACGCATTTCTAGAAGTTTGAGTAAAATTTTACTCAAATCTTCATCATTTTTAACATTTAAAATTTTATATTCACTGACTATATTTTTGACGCTTCCTGATAAAAGACGCAAAGCATTTAAATCAAGTGTATAATTTTGAAGTTTATTATTTTTGATAAATTCTTCTTGTCCTGCGTAATAATTCCCTCTTAAAACAAGTAAGATTCGCACATTCTTTGCCTAGATTTTCTTTAAAAATTCAGTTTTTAAAACAATAACGCCAAATTTATCTACTCTAGCTTCAATTTCACTTTCTTTAGAAGTGAGCTTAATATTTTTTATAGTAGTTCCACGTTTTAAAGTTGTGCTTGCACCTTTAACTTTAAGATCTTTTATTACACTCACGCTATCACCTGTGTTAAGTTCTATTCCATTAGCGTCTTTAGCCATTTTTTTCCTTTCTTTGATCTAAAATATTTAAAATTTGCACCACTAAAGCAAAAGCCATAGCGGTATAAATATATGCCTTATCAATATGAATATCAAAACTTTCAGCAACTAAAACTACGCCTATTAGCACCAAAAAAGCTAAGGCTAAAATTTTAATGCTTGGATATTTTTCAACAAAATCTGCTATAGGTTTAGAAGCAAAAAGCATCACAGCTACTGCGATAATAACAGCGATAATCATGATGGTTACATCTTGAGCAATTCCTACTGCGGTAATAACACTATCAAGTGAAAACACTATGTCAATCACAGCAATTTCGGTCACAACTATCCAAAGTTTATTGCTTGCTTTAAAATGACTTTGGCCTTCTTCTTGATGAGAAATTTGTTCTTTAATTTCTTTAATAGACTTTACAATCAAGAAAATCCCACCTAGTAAAAGCACTAGATCTCTTCCTGAAATTTCATTGCCCAATACACTAAACAAAGGTGTTACAAGTTTCATTACCCAAAAAAGAGATAAAAGAAGTAAAATTCTTGTAATCATTGCAAAAGCTAAACCTAAGATACGTCCTTTATCACGATGTTCATGGGGTAGTTTGCTTACTAAAATAGCTAAAAAAATGATATTATCTATCCCTAGTACAATTTCAAGAGCGCTTAAAGTAGCTAAAGTAATCCAAGCATCAATACTAAATATCCATTCAAACATAAATTTCCTTGAAAATTTTAAAATTTTTTAAAGCGATATTTTATAGTTTTAAAGCAAATACCTTTAATTCTTTAAGAAAAAATTTCAATCACACTTAAGGGTAAAATTTCATGTTCTAGGCTATGGATTTTTTTTTCAAATTCTTCAAAACTCAAATTTCTTTTTTCAAAAGCTTTTTGAGCGATAATCATTCCACCATCAAGTTCTTCATTGACCCAATGCACACTGACTCCAGCCACTTTCATATCACTTTCATAACTTTCTTTAATAGCATGTGCTCCTTTAAAAAGTGGCAATAAAGAAGGATGAAGGTTAATTGCCTTAATATTTTTTGTAAAAACAGGACTTAAAATTCTCATAAAACCTGCCAATACAGTAAGATTTGCTCCACTTTCTTTGATTTTTTGTACCAAAATCGTATCAAATTCTTCACGAGTATTATAAGCCTTATGATCAATAATTACAGTATTAAGACCAAATTTTTTTGCTCTTTGTATACCAAAAGCATCTTTTTTATTGCAAAGGCAAAGTACTACTTCATAGGTATTTTCCCCTATAGTTTTTTTATGAAGTTTTTCTAAAATATTTTCTAAATTACTCCCATTTCCGCTAAAAAGCACGGCTAATTTTACAAGCATTTTAACCCTTTGATAAGTTTTAAAGCGTCAAAGCTATTTTTATTAAATTTATATTTTTTTGCAACAAGTCCATGAGCTAAAGTAGCATTTTTTGCTGCTTCTAAAGCACTAAAACCAAAACCCAAATGCGCAGCAATCATTCCACTTAAAACATCTCCACTCCCACCTTTAGCTAAGGCTTGATTTCCTAAATTTACAACAAATAATTTTTCTTTTTGCACAATAATAGGATTTGCCCCTTTTAAAACAAGAACACAATCATAATTTTGCGAAAATTTTCTAGCGTAAAAAAAGCGATTTTTTTGCAATGTTTCTATATCTAAATCCTTATCAAAGCACATTTTATAAAGTCTTATAAATTCTTTTGGATGAGGGGTTATAACAACATCTTTTCTGTTTAAATACCAAAGCAAAGCTTCACTTAAAAAACAATTTGCATCCAAGATCAAAGGAGTGTTTTGCAAAATTTCATCTTTTAGGAAATCCAAATTTTCAAGCCCCATGCCTAAAGCAATAGCACTTGCATTATTTTCAATTTTTTCTTTTGACATCAAAAGAGGCGAGAAGCTTTTTTGTGCTACTAAAGAAACAAGACCTGCTCCAAAATTTAAGGCACCAAGTCCTGCTAAAGTTCCAGCGCTTGCATTGGCAACTATATAAATATGGCCAAAATTTCCTTTATTGGCATTGATTTTTCTATCTATAATTTTTAAATCTTTTTTTTCAAGCAAAAAAGCTTGAGAATTAGGGTGAAATTTCTTAGAGCTAATGCCTAAATTGGCTATTTTAATCTTTCCTACAAATTCCTTAGCAAAATCCTCAAATAAAATTTCCTTTAAAGCTCCCATACAAAGTGTAATATCAGCTTTAAAACAAGGATAAAATCCCAAATTTGTAGGTATATCACAAGCTATTTTTAAAGCCTTGCTTTGATTAACTTTTTGAATTATTAAACTTGTTTTTTCATCTAAACAACGATTTGAACCTGTGCCTAAAATACAATCAATGATAATATGAAATTTTTTAAAATTAGGCTCTTTTTGACAAAATTTAAAAGCATAATTTTGTAAAATTTGCTCTTGTTTTTTAAAAAGAGTATTTTCTTTAAAGCCTATTTTATAAGCTTTGGTATGTTTTAAATTTCTTAAAGCCACCAAGCCATCTGAAGCATTTTTACCCCCACCTAATAAAAAAAGTATTTTTACTTTTTTAATCTTGCGTTGAATACGGATCTTTTTAGCTTCTTTTTTAATCAGTTTAGCTAAATTTAATCCCGCATTTTCCATTAAAATAAGCTCATCTAAGCCTTTATTTATAGCATTTTGTTCTAAAATTTTTATATTATCAATAATAGCTTTCATAGTCTTTTTTCACCAAAAAATATATATTTTTTTCTCTTTCTTCTTCAAATTTTTTCATTTTGGGTAAAAATTTCTGGATCAAAGCGCGAAAATTCTTAAAACCATAATTTTGCGGATGAAAATCCGAGTATTTGCGGTTCATATTAGTGCGGATTTGTGCGTATTCAGCACGCCCTTTTTCATCGATGAGTTGTTCGGTGATATTGATTAAAGCTCTTAAATAATCCTTGCTTAAAATATCTTCTTTTTTACTCTCGTCTTTATCTAAATAAAAAAATTCACTAAAAGCATTTACATAGGATTTTATAGATTTTTCAAGCCCCATTCCTATAATTTGTTTTTTATTTTCTCTTAATTTTTGAATGAGTGAAGTATAATCACTATCGCTTGAAACAATAACAAAAATGTCTATATTTTTTTCATAAAATATAGACATGATTTCAGTGATTAAATACATATCGCTTGAGTTTTTGTTGGCTGCAAAATTAAATTGTTGCATAGCGATTAAAGAATATTCAGCAATTTGCTCTCTCCAACCTTGTATATTTTTTTGAGTCCAGTCTCCATAAATGCGTTTAATGATAACTTCTCCGTAATCTGAAGCAATATCAAAAATACTTTTAGCGTATTTTGCAGGGATATTTTCTGCATCTATAAAAATAGCTATACTTTTATTTTCCATTTTAATTCCTTGCTCTAAAGCTTAAAGCTTCTAAAATATGGGTTTTGTTAATATTAAGACTTTGTTCTAAATCTGCTATACTTCTTGAAACTTTTAAAATTTTATTGAGTGATCGCAAAGAAAGATTATAACGTGAAATTGCTAAATCTAGCGTATCTTTAGCATCTTTTTCCAATACACAAAAACGACTCAAATCTTCATCTTTTAATTTCCCATTAAATTCTTTTTGCCCCCGTTTTTTACCAAAAATAAAAGCTTGTAAAATTTTTTCACTCATTTCTTTAGAACTTATACTTACTTTATCATCCTTGCTGATCTCATCCATAGCTACATAAAGATCAATCCTATCCATAATAGGAGCTGAAATGTGATTTTTATACTTTTTAATCTCATTTTCGCTACAAACGCAAGAAAGATTTTTGGAGAATAAATTTCCACAAGGACAAGGATTTTGGGCAGCTATAAAGCTAAATTTTGTTTCATAAGTGATTTTAGAATTTACTCTTGAAATATGAATTTTATAATCCTCCAAAGGTTCTCTTAAACTCTCTATGATTTGCTTGTTAAAATGTGGAAATTCATCAAAAAACAATACTCCACCATTTGCAAGTGCTACTTCTCCAATTCTGGCATTTTTTGTTCCTCCGCCAAAAATACTTGCTCTTGTAGAAGTATGATGAGGATGGCGAAAAGCACGAATTTTAGTAAATTCACAATCTTTTGAATCTAAAGACATATAAGCATTTTGCATTAAAATTTCACTTAAACTTTGAGGGGGCATGATATAAACAAGGCGTTTGGCACACATGCTTTTACCACTTCCTGGACTTCCTTCAAATAAGATATTATGCATACCTAAAGCAGCTATCATACAAGCTCTTTTGGCTTTTTCCTGCCCTTTGATATCTTTAAAATCAAGTTTAAAATCCATATTTTGTAAAAAAATTTCATTTTCTATTTGTAAAGGGTTTGCAAATAAAGGATGATTGTGAGAAAAGCGAAAATTTTCATAATTTTTTTCTTTAAAAAACTCTATTGCTTCATTTAAATTTTCAAGTCCATAAACCTCTAAATTTGGTATCATGGAAGCTTTTTGTGCTATACTTTTTGGAACAACAATCTTAGCTTTTTTAATTTTAGTAGAGAGAAACAAAAGCAAAGAAAAAAGCTCATTTGTGCTTTTAATACTTCCATCAAGTCCTAATTCTCCTACTACAAAAAAGTCATCTAATTCTTCATTTTGCAAAAGGATTAATAAAGCGATAGCCAAATCAAAATGCGATCCCTTTTTTGGGATGCCTGAAGGACTAAGATTGATAGTGATTTTTTTAGCAGGAAAAGCAAAATCACAACTTAAAAGTGTGGCTTTGATGCGTTCGACACTTTCCTTAATCGCTGTACTTGCAAGCCCTACTATGCTTAAATTTGGCAAACCTCTTGTAAAAGTGGATTCTACCTCTATAATGTCTAAGCCTTCATGAAAGCTTATGCACTTTAGTTTTTTCATTTCTCTTTTTTATGATTTTTCTTCTTTTTCTTAAATTCTTTATCGAATTTTTGACGCTTAGCAAAGGAAATTTTTTCTATAAATAAATGTCCATTTAAATGATCATTTTCGTGTTGAATAGCCACAGCTAAAAAACCTTTTGCTTCAAGTTCTTTAAATTCTCCAAAGCGATCTTGATATTTAAGCAAGACATGATTATAGCGTTTCACTTCTTCAAAAAAATCTGGCACACTCAAACACCCTTCTGTGCAAGTGATCATTTCTTCATCTAAAGGAATAATTTCAGGATTGATAATCTCTAGCAAATCTTCTTTTTTTTGTTCATCGTTTTCATCAAAAATATTTACAAGTAAAACACGCAAAGGAATATCCACTTGAATAGCTGCTAAACCTACTCCATTACTTGCTATCATAGTTTCATACATATCATCAAGCAAGGTGTGAAGTTCTGTATCAAATTTATTTACAATTTCAGAGTTTAAAAAAAGTCTAGGATTGGGATAGGTGATAATTTTTCTAACCATTAAAAAACCTTTGTTTTAAATGATCTCCAAAGAAATCATTTAAAACTTTTTTCCAAAACCTTATCAATCAGCCCATATTCTTTAGCTTCTTGTGCTGACATGAAAAAATCTCTTTCTGTATCTTTTGCTATTTTTGCAACTTTTTGCTTAGTATTTTTTGCCAAAATATCATTAAGTATAGTTTTGAGTCTTAAAATTTCTTTGGCTTGAATTTCAATATCTGTGGCTTGACCTCTAGCTCCACCTAAAGGTTGATGAATCATAATACGTGAATTAGGCAAAGCAAAACGTTTTCCTTCTGCGCCACAACTAAGCAAAAATGCTCCCATAGAAGCAGCTTGTCCTATACAAATCGTACAAACATCAGGTTTGATATAGTTCATAGTATCATAAATACTAAAACCACTTGTAATTACACCACCTGGAGAATTGATATAAAGATAAATATCTTTTGTAGGATCTTCAGCTTCTAAAAAAAGAAGTTGTGCTACGATAGAAGCGGCAAGTTCATCATGAATTTCACCACTTAGCATAATAATTCTATCTTTTAAAAGGCGTGAATAAATGTCATAACTTCTTTCACCACGACTAGATTTTTCAATAACATAAGGAATAAACATTATTTATCTTCTTTCTCTTTTTTGCTCACTTTTTCCGATTTTTCTGTTTTTGGCATAAAAATATCATTAAAAAGTTTTTCTTCAATTAAAGCCATTTTCACAGCAGGCAAAGCTCCTTGTTTTTTATAGTTTTCTAAATGCTCTTTTGGATTCATACCATAGCGATATGCTTCAAAATAAATCGCTTGAATCAATTCTTGATCATTTACTTCAATCTTACGCAATTTTGCAAGTTCATCAATGATAAAAGTAAGTTTTACACTTTTTTGTGCTTCTTCTTTAAAAGAATCACGTTTTTCTTGATATTTTTCTTTACTTGCTTTAAGCTCTTCAATTTCTTTTTCGCTAAAAGTATTAAAAGCCGCACGCATCTGCATATCAGTTTCTTGTTCTACTATGCCTTTAGGTAAATCAAAATTATATTTTTCAATCAAAGCATCTGCAAATTTGCCTTTTAATTCATCATTTACAAGTTTGAAAAGTTTTTCATTTTTGATTTGCTCTTTTAATTTTTCATCTAAAACTTCAACACTAGCTTTTTCTTCTCCTGGTAAAAGTTTTTTAAGCATTTCATCATCAAGTTCTGGAATTTTAAGCTCTTGAATTTCATGTAGTTTTACTTTAAATACTGCATCTTTACCCGCTAAATGCGCTGCGCCGTATTCTTTAGGGAAAGTTACTTTGATATCTTTTTCTTCACCTATTTTCATTCCCACCATACCATCTTCAAAACCTGGAATAAATTGCTTAGAACCAATTTCTAAAACATAATTTTCAGCTTTACCACCTTCAAAAGCTTTATCATCTACAAAACCTTCAAAATCAAATTTTGCAAAATCACCTTCTTTTAAAGCTCTTTTTGTTTTTATAGCTTCAGGAGTAGCAAAACGCTTTAAAAGTTCATCTTTTTTCTCATCAATTTCTTTTTTACTTACTTTTGGAGTTTGATATTCAGGGATGAGTTTTTCATAACCCTCAAGTTTGATTTCAGGTTTAAAAGAAAGTATTAATTCAGCAATAATTTCTCCATCTTTACGATCAAATTTTTCAAAATATGGCTCACCTACAAGCTCTTTATTTTCTTTTTTAAGTTCTTGTAAAGCGCTATTTACAGCGGATTTAAAAAGATTTTGTTCTGCATCTTGAGTGAGCTCTCTTTCATATCTTTTAAGTACGGCACTTACAGGAACTTTTCCTGGTCTAAACCCATCCATTTTTACACTTTTAGAAGCTTTTTTTGCTAAATTTTCTACTTCACTTTTGATCATTCCTGAAGGAATTTTTACACTAGCAGTCGCATTAACAGAATCTAGTTGCTTTGCCTTTACTTCCATAGTTTTTTTCCTTATAAAATAAAATTTGCCTTCAATGATAGCAAATTTTTCCTTATTACTTGCATAAAATTTTAAAGTAATTTATGATAAAATTGCAATATTACATTATTATTAAAATATAAAAAATATTTTTGGAGAAAAATTTGCAAAAAAAATTTGAAGATTGTGTTAAAACCATACTTGAAATTATAGGAGAAAATCCAAATCGTGAAGGGCTTATTAAAACGCCAAATCGTGTTTTTAAAGCTTATGAATTTCTTACTAGTGGTTATACGCAAAATGTCAAAGAAATTTTAAATGACGCTTTATTTGAAAGTTCTAATAATGAAATGGTTTTAGTGCGTGATATAGAATTTTACAGTCTTTGCGAACATCATCTTTTGCCTTTTTTTGGGCGTGCTCATGTAGCCTATATCCCTAATAAAAAAGTAGTAGGTTTAAGCAAAATTCCACGCCTTGTAGAAGTGTTTGCAAGAAGACTTCAAATTCAAGAACAACTTACTGAACAAATCGCACAAGCTTTAATGGAAAATGTTGATGCAAAAGGTGTAGGTGTAGTCATAGAAGCAAGACATATGTGTGTTGAAATGCGTGGAGTGCAAAAAGCTAATTCCACCACTACAACTTCAGCTTTGCGTGGAATTTTCTTGAAAAATGAAAAAACCAGAGAGGAATTTTTTTCTCTCATAAACTCTGCTAAAGAGGTAAGATTTTAATGAATCTTGAAAAACTACGCTCCAAACTTGGTAAAGAAAATTTAAGTGCTATCTTTGGAGAGATTACAAAAATTTCTGCTACGAGTATAGAAATTCGTGGGCTTAAAACAGGGGTTGGAGATATAGTGAAGCTAGTTTCCAATGAAAATGAAAATTTAAACACTCTAGCTATGGTCGTAGAAATCAAGGAACAATTTAGCTATTTAAGCCCTTTTTCTTTTATAGAAGGTTTCAAAATAGGCGATCGTGCTTTCATAAGTGATGCAGGTATGCAAATAGGCGTTAGCGATGAACTTTTAGGCAGAGTAGTAGATCCTTTTATGCGCCCAAAAGATGGTAAAGGAGCTATAGAAGTAACCAAATATATGCCTATA
Organism: Campylobacter sp. 107; assembly: GCF_002383835.1. Classification (NCBI taxonomy): domain Bacteria; kingdom Pseudomonadati; phylum Campylobacterota; class Epsilonproteobacteria; order Campylobacterales; family Campylobacteraceae; genus Campylobacter; species Campylobacter sp. 107. Next base: position 50,718 of record NZ_NXBA01000010.1, on the reverse strand, counting down.
ATGCGTGCACCTATTGATGCCATGAAAAGAGGGCTTATAGAAGAAGTTTTTCCCGTGGGTGTTAAAACCATAGACGCGCTTTTAACTTGTGGTGTAGGACAAAAACTTGGTATTTTTGCAGGAAGTGGGGTAGGAAAATCCACTCTTATGGGAATGATAGTTAAAAATTCCAAAGCTCCTATAAAAGTAGTGGCTCTCATAGGAGAAAGGGGGCGTGAAATTCCTGAATTTATACAAAAAAATTTAGGCGGAAAGCTCGATGATACAGTGATTATTGTTGCTACAAGTGATGATAGTGCTTTGATGCGTAAATACGGTGCTTTTTGTGCAATGAGTGTGGCAGAATATTTTAAAGAACAAGGTAAAGATGTACTCTTTATCATGGATAGTGTAACGCGTTTTGCTATGGCGCAAAGAGAAATAGGACTAGCTCTTGGGGAGCCTCCTACAACCAAAGGTTATCCGCCAAGTGTTTTAAGTCTTTTGCCTCAACTCATGGAAAGAACGGGTAAAGAAGAAGGTAAAGGCACTATAACAGCCTTTTTTACCGTTTTAGTAGATGGAGATGATATGAGCGATCCAATCGCCGATCAAAGTCGTTCTATCTTAGATGGACACATTGTTTTAAGTCGTGAATTAACAGACTTTGGAATTTATCCTCCTATTAATATACAAAACTCCGCTTCAAGGGTAATGAGCGATATTATAAGTCCTGAACACAAACTTTGGGCAAGAAAATTTAAGCGTTTAAACTCGCTTTTAAAAGAAAATGAAGTATTGCTTCGTATCGGTGCCTATCAAAAAGGAAGTGATAAAGAACTTGATGAAGCTATTTCTAAAAAAGAATTTATGCAAAAATTCTTAGGACAAAATCCTGAAGAAAGCTTCGAATTTAATCAAACTTTAGAGCTTTTAAGTCAAATTGATGCACCAAATACTCCTTTGCTACCAACTCAAAATATAAATGTAGGAAGTGCAAGTGCAACCTTGCCTAATCCTAATTTAAAATAAAATTATTTAATAAAATAATCTCCATCAAAACTGATTAAAGAATATTTTCTTTCATCGCCTATGCTTTGAGTTAGCTCTTCTATGCTTAAAAAACTTAGCGTATCAGCTTCTACATATTCACGCACTTCTTCAGCATTTTTATTTGCGCTGATAAGTTCTTCAAAAGTTGGAGTATCTATACCATAAGTATCAGGAAATTTGATCTCAGGACAAGCTATGGCAAGATGGATTTTGCTCGCTCCTGCAGCACGAAGTAAGGAAATTATTTTTTTAGAAGTAGTGCCACGCACCAAGCTATCATCAATAACTACGATTTCTTTACCTTCTAAAACTTTACGCATAGGGTTGAGCTTTAGTTTTACTTTTAAATTTCTAAGCTCTTGAGTTGGCTCTATAAAAGTTCTTCCTACATAATGATTTCTTACTATTGCCATTTCAAGAGGGATTTGTAAATATTGAGCAAAACCTATAGCTGCACTTACTCCACTATCTGGCACAGGCACGACAAAGTCTGCTTTATAAGCAAATTTTTTAGCTAAAGCTTCGCCCATTTTTTTACGCACTTCATACACGCTTTTACCTTCTACTATGCTATCAGGTCTAGCAAAATAAATGTATTCAAAAGCGCAAATTCTAGGAGTTTGAGAAAAAAGTTCTATGCTTTCAAATTTATCATTTCCCTGAGTAAAAATAAGCATTTCCCCTGGTTTAACATCACGAATAAATTCAGCCTCTATAAGATCAAAAGCACAAGTTTCACTAGCAACTATATAGCCTCCATCTTTTAAACGCCCTAAAGACAAAGGACGCACCCCATGAGGATCTCTTACAATATAAAGTTTATCTTTGCTTGCTAAAACAAAACAATAAGCTCCTATACATTCTTTTAAACTCTCAATAAATCTATCTTTTAGACTTTCTTGCTTACTTCTTGCGATAAGATGAACAACATTTTCTGTGTCCATATTGGTTTGAAAAATAGCCCCATCTTGAATAAGTCTTAATCTTACTTCTTCTTTATTGACTAAATTTCCATTATGCGCTAAAGCAATATCACCTAAAACCGAAGTGGCTGCTATGGGTTGGGCATCGTTTAAACTTGAATTTCCTGCTGTAGAATAGCGATTATGCCCTATAGCGATTTCACCTTCTAAAGTTTTTAAATTATCGGGATTAAAAATTTGACTCACTTCACCTTTAGCTTTAATAGTCTTAATATTTTTACCATTACTCACACTAATACCACTTGCCTCTTGCCCACGGTGTTGCATAGCAAAAAGCGCATAATACGCATAAGTACTAGCATTTTTTGAATTAATAACTCCTACAACTGCACACATTTTAAATTCCTAAAAAATCATTGATTGAATACATTTTTGCTTCTTGCTTACTAAGCCAAATAGCGATTTTAATCGCACCTTTAGCAAAAGTCGCCCTTGAAGTAGCGGTATGATTAAGTTCTAAAAATTCTCCATCTTCATAAAAACCTACTGTATGACGTCCTACTATATCGCCACCCCTTAAACTCATCACGGCAATTTCATCTTTGCTTCTTTCACCTATAATACCATCTCTTCCACTTACTCTTACTTTTTCAAGTTCTAAATTTCTAGCTTTTGCTACACTTTGAGCTAAAGTCATAGCTGTACCACTTGGTGCATCTTTTTTATGGCGATGATGCATTTCTAAAATTTCTATATCAAAATTTCTTAGCATTTGACTGGCTTTACTAGCAAGATAGTTTAAAACCGCAACACCTAAAGACATATTGGTCGCATAAAAAATCGGCATCACTTCACTAGTACTTTGCATCAAATGTAAAATTTTCTCATCAAGCCCTGTTGTACCTATTACCAAAGGTTTAGGTATAGTTCTTGCATAATTTAAAAGCTCATGAGTTCCACTTGGGGAAGAAAAATCAATAATCACATCGCTTTTTTCAAAAAGCTCTCCTAAATTTCCACCCTTATCATAAAGTATCGAAATTTGTGCTTGTGTTTCGCTTTTTAAACATTCTTCAATCTGTTTTCCCATTCGTCCTTTAGCGCCATAAATTCCTATTTTAATCATCTTTTTCCTTGAAAATAAAATATTGATTTTAGCATTTATTTTGTAAATTTTAAATAATAAAATTAAGCTTTATGGTTTTTTAATTTATATAAATTATCTAACAATTTTGCTTCTTCTCCTAAGCCCTTGCTATGATAAAATTTTAAATTTTTACTAAGATATTTTTGCTCTACCCAGCCACCAAAATCATGTGGATAAAGATAGTTTTGTTTTTCTTGATGATTGTTGTTAAGATAATTAGGTATTTCTAAAGCTTCATTATTTTTTACATAGTTTAAAGCTTCATTGATAGCTTTGTAGCTTGCATTAGATTTGATTGTGCTTGCTAAATAAACTACGCATTGGGCTAGGATAATTCTTGCTTCAGGATAACCTATATTTTTAACAGCCTCTAGAGTCGAAACCGCTAAATTTAAAGCATTTGGATCGGCATTTCCGATATCTTCACTTGAAAAAATCACCAAACGCCTAGCGATAAAATCCGCACTTTCTCCTGCATCAATAAGTCTTGCAAGATAATAAATAGCTGCATCAACGTCACTTCCGCGTAAACTTTTTATCATTGCACTTGCTAAAATATAATGTGTATCTTTTGAGCTAACACCTTCACTATTTATGGTGTTGCGAAGTTTTTTAAGATTTTCAAGACTGATATGTTTTTCATCTAAAACCAAGACAAATTCAAGCAAATTTAGCATAGCTCTTGCATCAGCACTTTTCAGTAGAAAATCTTTAGCTTCTTTATCAATACTAAATTTCATTTTTTCTTGTACACGCAAGAGTAAAGTTTCAAGTTCCTTTACCCCTAAAGATTTAAATTCAAAAAGCATGGAACGACTTCTTATACCAGAACTTAAAACAAAATAGGGATTTTCAGTGCTTGCGCCGATTAAAATTAAACGGTAATTTTCCATAGGAATTAAAAGCATTTCTTGTTGGGTTTTGCTAAGGCGGTGAATTTCATCAATAAAAATTAAAGGCTTATAAAGACTATTTTTATAATTATCTAAAATTTTTCTTAGTTCTTCGAGTTTAAAATTTCCTCCATCAAATTCATAAAAATCTAAGCCAAATTCTTTGGCTACAACTCTAGCAAAAGTTGTTTTTCCAGAACCTGCCGTTCCAAAAAAAATACTATGAGGAAGTTTTTGTAAAGCAGTAAATTTTTTGAAAATTTCTATAAGCTCATATTGTCCTAAAATATCATCAAAATTTTCAGGGCGAAAGGTCAAAGCTAGGCTCATTAATTTAAATCCATATTTGAAAATTCACTACCATTAATTTTTAGTTGAGGATTGGCTAAGCTATCATAAGATAAATTTAGAAAAAAGTTATTATTTTCTTTTAAAAAATATTGATTTAAACCTCCATAATCTTTTGTCCAAGGAAAAATTTCATCGGGCTCATCTGAACTGATAACTTGTAATTTTGCTTGATAAGAGTTGTTAATATTTAAATTGCCTTGTAGACTGATATTTTGTTTATTTTTTTCAAGAATTAAATTTTGTATTTCTAGATCAATATTTTTTTGAATAAAATGAGAGATATTGAAATTTGAGTTAAGAAATTTATTTATGGTTATATTAAATTTTGTTTTGTCAAAATTTAAATTCTGACCCAATAAAGATTTAAGATCAATATCAATTTCATTGGATTTTCCTTGTATGTTTAAGTTTATTGTTGAATTTTCTTCATTAAAATTTACTAGATTTTTGCTATAAAAAGAATTGATTTTATTGTTATCTAACACAAGATAATCAAAGTTGATTTGTTGTTGGCTTTTGCTAAATAAATTTAATTCATAAAATTGTACAGGATTGTTAAAAAATTGTTCGTAATTTAAATTTTGCAACACAAATTTAGTATAAAATTGAGAAAAATTAATCATATCAAAATGTATTTTAATGTTTTTAATTTCTAAATTTTTATTCATTAAAGCTTCAATATATCCGCCGTTTATGATGGTATCTCCACCTTCATTGCTTAAATTTATATCTTTAATATTTAGAAATATTTTAGAGTTGTTATCGTGTAATTTGAGAGTAAAAGTTCCTAATTTATTGTTTTTTAACACTTCATCTAAAAAATCAAAAGGATTTGTAAAATTTCCTTTTATAATTTTATTTAAGAAAAAATAATTATTAAATTTAAGGTTGATTTTGGTTGAAAGCTGTGTATGAGAGTGATTTAAAGTAAAACTTCCTTTAGAGGTTAAAAAACCTTTTTTGAAGTAAATATCTGTAATTGTATAATCAGGATTGCTGTTTTTAATAAATTTATTAAATAAAAGTTCGTTAGTGTATCCTATATAAAATATATGAATAATAAAACCTAATATAAAACAAAAAACAATAAAAATCCATTTTTTCATTATTTGCCTTAGATGAAAATATAAGTGTTATTTTATAAATTGCTTGTTAAAAAAGAGTTTAAATTTTTATTTAAGAGTAATGAAGTAGTTTGCCGAAGAATGATTTTTATAAATCCCTTGTTAAGGGATTTATATTAATAAGCTTTTTTATAACATTGAATTTCAATTTTTCTAGCTACTGGAATAGCCTGAGTATTTGGTGTAGCAGGTATTCCATAAGAAATTTTACTTTCTAAAAAATTTCCAACCTGTAAATCTTTAAAAGTTCCATCTTTATCTGTTCCAAAAATACCACAATCATCCATTTCTATTTCGGTATTTGGTAGAACTTTTATAGCCATTTGTCCGCCATAAATAGAGTCAATAAGCAAGGTTTTATTGTTATCATAAATTTGTGCAATAGTACCTTCAAGTTTTAGACTATCTGCAAAAAGCATTGAGCTAGCTAAAAGTGCTGATGCGAATAAAATACTTTTTTTCATAATTATTTCTCCTTAATGTAAAGTGATGACATTATAAAATTTTTAAGTGAAGTGAATGTGAAATTAAAAATTTTTGACTTTCATAAAATTAATACGCTTTAATTATTTTCAAAAAAAGCTTGTGGAAAAAGATATAAACCTTCATTAAAAGGAGCTTTGATTAGAGTATATTGAAGATGAAATGGGGTAATGGAGTTAATAGATTGTTCTAAAAAAGTAGTGCAGTAAAAAGCATCTTTATCTGTACTTATGATAAATTTTCTGCCTAAATGTTCCAAAGCTTTAGCAACTATTTTTTGTTTGGTTTTTTCATCAAATTTTAATTTTTTAATAGCAATTTTATGACTCAGTTTTAAAAAATCATCCATAGAGCTTAAGATAACTTGGTTTTTAGCATTTTTGTCATCATCTGTTGTAGCATGTATGAGTATAGTTGGAGAAGTTTTAACTACTATAGCGATATGAGAATAAGGACTTTGACTTAAATTTTCTATTAAAAAACTTTCACTTCCTATTCCTGCACGAAAGACAAGATCACCTATTTCAAGAAAAGGTAGATAGGGTTTTTTGATGATTTGATTTGAAGGATTGGAATTTATAAAGAAACCCAAAATTCCAATCAATAAAAATAAAATTAAGAAAAAATATAAAATTTTATTTAAGTAAAACAAGCCATTTTCTATCTTTTTTAGCAAGAAAAACATTGCTGCTTTGATTATTATCATTGTTAAATAACACTAAAACTCTGATTTTAGCAGAATCTTTATTGATTGTTTTTTCTTCAATTTGAATATCTTTAACACCACCCATTCTTTTTGCTTTGGCTGCATTTTCAGCAACAACTTGAGTGATTTTATCACTAACAAATGTTTTTTCTTCATCGCTTTTAGCTTTGCTAAGATCAATGTAACTCATAACAGATTTAGTATCACCACTATAAAGATCTTTTGTAAAATTTTTAGCTAAATCTTCAGGATTTGAAGAACCGCAAGCCACTAAAAAAAGGCAACTAAAGCCAAGAAAGAAAGTTTAAAAATTTCATTTTTTTCTTTTGATAGTATAAATTAAAATATTCATAATTATAGCAAAATAATTCAAAATTATTTTTTTATTCTTGTTTATAATGGTTACATTAGAAAATATATTTTTTTTAAAAAGCTATAAATTTAAACACATATAAGTTGGAGTTAAAATATCCTATTTTATTATCGAATAAAAATGATACAAAAGGATAGGATATGGAAATTTTTTTAGCTTTATTGGGTTTTTTCTCGTTAGGATTGATAGTTTGGCTTTTGCTAAAAGATTATACTACTCCAGCATTAGCTTTTATAAGTGTAAGTATTAGTGTAGCTTGTATTTTACTTATTCTTGAACGGCTTGGTTTTGGCGTGGGTGTAGCTTTAGGGGTTAAAGGAGGTGTTTTTGATATTAAAACATTGGTTGTTTTTATTAAAGATGGAGTCAAAAGCGTAACGGATACGGCAGCTTTGTTTGTTTTTTCTATACTCTTTTTTAGTGTTTTAAATGCAAGTGGTTTTTTTACCAAAATTTTAAATGCATTTTTATCAAAAATGAAAGCTAATGTATATCAAGTTTGCATTCTTACTGTTTTTATTGCTGCTGCTGTACATTTAGATGGTTCGGGTGCTTCTACTTTTCTTATTGTAATACCTGCATTATTACCTATTTATGAGCGTTTAAGTATAAGAAAGACTTCAATGTTATTGATTATTACTTCAGCTATGGGGGTTATGAATGTTATTCCTTGGGGTGGTCCTACTTTAAGAGCGGCTACTAATATAGGAATGGATGCAAATTTGCTTTGGCACCATATTATACCTATTCAGATTGTAGGTTTGGTATTATCCCTTCTTTTGGCAATTTGGATTGCTAAGATAGAAATAAAAAGAGGTGCAGGCGTAGGTAACTTGTCGGGAATAAATTTAAATATAGAAAAAAGCGAACACCATAATGAAAAATGGTTTTGGGTAAATTTACTTGTAACTATTGGGGTTATTGGGCTTTTAATTAGTGGTATTATTCCTAGTTATATTTGCTTTATGATAGGACTTGCAATAATTTTACCGCTTAATTATCCTAATTTGAAAATAGCTAAAAAAGTTTTAGATCGTGCAAGTGGTGGTGCAATGCTTATGTATATTACTTTAATTGGTGCTGGGATATTAATAGGCGTATTTGATAAAAGTGGTATTATGGAGAAAATGGGTGTTTTGATTTTAAATTTCGTTCCAGATTATTTAGGTACTTATATTCCTTTAATAGTAGGGATATTGGCTGTTCCAATGGCAATTATTTTTTGTACGGATTCTTATTTTTATGGAGTGATGCCTATAGTTTTGAGTGTAACTAAGGCTTTTGGTGCTGAACCTTTGACTATAGCTATTATCATGGTGATAGCAAGAAATTGTGCGACATTTATTTCTCCTGTTGTGCCTGCAACTTTGCTAGGTTGTGGTTTAGCAGAGGTTAATATTAGAGATCATATCAAAAGAAGCTTTTTTTATATATGGGGTATAAGTATTATTTGCTTGATTTTTGCTGAGGTAGTTGGGATAATATAATTAAAATAAAAGAACTTTTGATTTTTCAATGATTAGTTCATTGTTTTATGATATTTTTGAGTCAAAAATTTATAAAAATATAAGCGTTTTTTTGTATTATTTTATTTTGCTTTAGAGAAAAATTATAAATTTAAACTTATAAGAATATTTTTTAAGTTGAAAGTAAAATTTTAAAACGGAGAAATGATGTACAAAAAACAAAATTTACCAGAACTTACCTTAAGGGGTTTGGTTTTGGGAAGTATTTTAACTATTATTTTTACAGCTTCAAATGTATATTTAGGGTTAAAAGTGGGACTTACTTTTTCATCATCAATTCCAGCTGTGGTCATCTCCATGGCGGTTTTGAGTCTTTTTAAGACTTCAAATATTTTAGAAAATAATATGGTTCAAACTCAAGCTTCAGCAGCAGGAACTTTATCATCAGTTATTTTTGTTATCCCAGGGCTTTTTATGTGTGGGTATTGGAGTGAATTTCCACTTTGGCAAACTTTTATGATATGTCTTTGTGGTGGCGGACTTGGAGTGCTTTTTACTATACCATTAAGAAGGGCTATGGTGGTTGAAAGCAAGCTTGCTTATCCTGAAGGTAGAGCTGCAGCTGAAATTTTAAAAGTAGCCAATAAAGATCAGAGTAGTAAAAAAGGAAAACAAGGCATTAAAGAAATAGCATTAGGCTCTTTTATAGCTGCTATTTTTAGTTTGTTAAGCAATGGTTTCAAGCTCGCTGCAAGTGAGAGTAATTTTGCTTTTATTTGGAATAAAATGGCTTTTGGTTTTTCTATGGGATATTCTTTGGCACTTTTAGGGGCAGGTTATTTAGTTGGTTTAGCAGGTGCTATAGCTCTTTTTGTAGGTATGTTTTTAGCTTGGGGTATTTTTACTCCCTATCTTTCAAATTTTGAATTCGATAGTGCAAAAAATGCCGTAGATTTAGCTTCTAGTGTATGGAGTTCTAAAGTAAGGCTTATAGGAACAGGAGCTATTGCTATAGCAGCGCTTTGGACTTTAATAGAACTTTTAAAACCCGTTATTGAAGGTATTAAAGAAATTGTTAAAAATGTTAAAATTACTAATCAAGAAAAAAATGAAAGAACAAATATAGACCTTTCTTTAAAAAGTATTTTTATACTTTTTGTTTTAATGGTTGTGGGTTTATTTATTACTTTTTATAGTTTTGTTGAAGATGCTAACTTAAGTATTTATTATCAAATGCTATTTTCATTTGTTGGAACTTTAGTTTCTGTTTTAATAGGTTTTTTTGTTGCAGCAGCTTGTGGATATATGGCAGGACTTGTAGGATCTTCTTCTAGTCCTATTTCTGGAATCGGACTTATTGGTGTTATTATTTCTTCTATTGTTTTTTTGGTTTTAGGTGTGGAACTTTTTCAAGATCCTATGCTTTCTAAATTTGCAGTAGCATTAGCTATTTTTACTACTAGTGTTATTTTAGCTACAGCTGCTATTTCGAATGATAATTTACAAGATTTAAAGACAGGACATTTAGTCGGAGCTACTCCTTGGAAACAACAAGTTGCTTTACTTGTAGGCTGTGTTTTTGGTGCTTTGGCTATAGTTCCTGTTTTAAATTTGCTTTATCAAGCCTATGGTTTTGTCGGAGCAATGCCAAGAGAAGGTATGGATGCTTCATCAGCTTTAGCAGCACCGCAAGCAAATTTAATGAGTACTATCGCCCAAGGAATTTTTCATCACAATATAGAGTGGGGTTATATGGCTTTTGGTGTATTTGTAGGAATTTTAATGATTATTATAGATAAAATTTTAAAAGGAACACAGAAAATGTCTTTGCCGCCTTTAGCCGTTGGAATAGGTATTTACCTTCCACCTGCTGTAAATATACCTTTAGTTATAGGTGGAATTTTAAAATATATTGTAATGCAATACTTGACTAAAAAATATGCAAAAAATTCTCATAAAGAAGAAAAACTTGCAAGTTGTGAGCAAAGAGGCACGCTTTTTGCTTCAGGGCTTATAGTGGGTGAAAGTATTTTTGGGGTAATTATCGCAGGAATTACTGTATTTTCAGTAAGTATGGGTGGTAGTGAAAATCCTTTAGCTTTAAATTTAGCAAATTTTCATGATAGCGAGCTTTTCGCACTTATCTTTTTTGTGGGAGTTGTATTATATTTCATTAAGCGTATTGTTAAAAAAGATGCTTAATTTTTGGGGTTAAAACCCCATTTAATCCATTCTGATATAATTTTTCTTTTGCAATTATCATTCAAGGATTAAAATGGAAAATTTATATGCTTTAATACTTGGAATTATAGAAGGTCTGACTGAGTTTTTACCTATTTCTTCAACAGGACATATGATTTTAGGTACGACTATTTTAGGTATCGATATAGATGAGTTTTGGAAAAGCTTTTTGATTATTATCCAGCTTGGTTCTATTTTGGCGGTCATTTTTGTATTTTGGCGTAAATTGTTTCAAGGGCTTGATATTTGGTTAAAACTTGCAGTGGGATTTTTTCCTACTGGAGTTATAGGGCTTTTTGTGGCAAAATACTTAAATGCTTTATTTAATGGTTGGGTTGTGGTTGGAATGCTCATTTTTGGCGGTGTTGTGTTCATTCTTATAGAACTTGCGCATAAAAATAAACAATATCGTATCAATTCTTTAGAAGAAATAAGTTTTAAACAAGCTTTTTGCATAGGTATTTTTCAATCTTTAGCCATGATTCCTGGTACTTCAAGAAGTGGAGCAAGTATTATTGGTGGACTTTTGCTAGGATTTAATAGAAAAGTTGCGGCTGAATTTAGCTTTTTACTTGCTATTCCAACGATGATTATCGCTACAGCTTATAGCATTTATAAAGAGCCTGAGCTTCTTAGCAATGCAAATTCTTTAATTCCTTTAGGCATTGGTTTTATCACTGCTTTTATTGTTGCAGTTTTAGTTATAAAATTTTTCTTAAAATTTATTTCTAAATTCGACTTTACCCCTTTTGGAATTTATCGTATTATTTTAGGATTTGTTTTCTTTTATTTGTATTATAGTGGGATTTTAAATGCTGGAAGTGAATTTAAGCTATAAATAAATATTAAATTTATTCTAAGATTTTTTTAAAAATAAGCTGAATTTCAAAAATAATTAAGTCTTAGAAAGTTAAAATTAGAACTTTATAAACACTCACAGGGTAAGTGAGCGACAAAGGGTTAAAAATATGGAAAAAGAAGTTATTGCGTATTTGGACAATGAGACAATAATTGACTCTCAAAGTGTGAAAAATACAAATTTAAAAGAAATTTATTTTGATAATTCTAAAGAAAGTTTAGAAGTAATCCGTCATTCTTGTGCGCATTTAATGGCACAGGCGATTAAGAGTTTGTATCCTGAAGCTAAATTTTTCGTTGGTCCTGTTATAGAAGATGGATTTTATTATGATTTTCGTGTGGAAAGTAAGATTGGCGAAGAAGATTTAGTAAAAATTGAAAAAAAGATGAAAGAGCTTGCTGAAGCAAAGATTGAAATTTCAAAATATGAAATCACAAAAAGCGAAGCTTTGGCTAAATTTCAAAATGATGATTTAAAACAAGAAGTTTTATTGCGTATTCCTGATGGAGCTGTAAGTATTTATAAACAAGGTGAATTTGAAGATTTGTGTCGTGGTCCTCATGTGCCAAATACGAAATTTTTACGCTTTTTTAAACTCACTCGTGTTGCAGGAGCATATTTGGGTGGCGATGAAAAAAGAGAAATGCTTACTCGAATTTATGGAACTGCTTTTGCAGATAAGGAAAGTTTAAAAGAGTATTTAACCATTATTGAAGAAGCTAAAAAACGCGATCATAGAAAGCTTGGAACAGAGCTTAAGCTTTTTACTTTTGATGATGAGATCGGAGGAGGTCTTCCTATTTGGTTGAGTAATGGTGCAAGACTTAGATCTAAACTTGAACATATGCTTTATAAAATTCATCGTTTACGTGGTTATGAACCTGTGCGCGGGCCTGAACTTTTAAAAGCAGATGCATGGAAAATCAGCGGGCATTATGCAAACTATAAAGAAAATATGTATTTTACACAAATTGATGAACAAGAATATGGCATTAAGCCTATGAACTGTGTGGGGCATATTAAAATTTATCAAAGTGATGTAAGAAGTTATCGTGATTTGCCTTTGAAATTTTTTGAATACGGCGTGGTGCATCGTCATGAAAAAAGTGGGGTTTTGCATGGACTTTTTAGAGTGAGAGAATTCACTCAAGATGATGCACATATTTTTTGTATGCCAAGTCAGATTAAAGAGCAGGTTTTAGAAATTTTAGCTTTTGTGGATAATTTGATGAAATTATTTGATTTTAGCTATGAAATGGAAATTTCAACTAAACCTGAAAAAGCCATAGGTGATGATGAAATTTGGGAAGTAGCGACTAAGGCTTTAAAAGAAGCTTTAGATGAACAAGGTTTAAAATACGGTATTGATGAAGGTGGCGGGGCTTTTTATGGGCCAAAGATTGATATTAAAATCACCGATGCTTTAAAAAGAAAGTGGCAATGCGGAACCATACAAGTAGATTTTAACCTGCCAAGTCGTTTTAAACTTGAATACACTGATAGTGATAATGAAAAAAAACAACCTGTAATGTTGCATCGTGCGATTTTAGGTTCTTTTGAAAGATTTATAGGAATTTTAACCGAGCATTGTGCGGGTGAGTTTCCATTTTTTATCGCACCAACTGCGGTGGGTATAGTGCCAATAGGCGAAGCACATATTGCTTACGCAAAAGAAATTCAAAAAGAATTATTAGAGCTTAATATCGATAGCGAGGTGTATGAAAAAAATGAGAGCTTAAGTAAGAAAATTCGTATCGCTGAAAAACAAAAATTACCTATGATTTTAGTTTTAGGCGATGATGAGGTGGCAAAGCGTAGCGTTGCTTTAAGAGATAGAAGAGCTAAAGAACAAAAAAATCTTAGCTTGGACGAATTTATTAAATTAGTTAAGGAGAAAATGAGTGAGGTACACTTTTGAGTAAAGAAAAAGAAGTATTGCTCAATGAAGAAATAAGAGCGGATGAAATCAGATGTGTTGGCGATGATGGCAAAGTTTATGGTATTATCAGTAGTGATGAAGCTTTAGAAATTGCAAATCGTTTAGGACTTGATCTTGTAATGATAGCTGCAGATGCTAAGCCACCTGTTTGCAAGATCATGGACTATGGTAAATTCCGTTATCAACAAGAGAAAAAACAAAAAGAAGCAAAGAAAAAACAAAAAGTGATTGATATAAAAGAAATCAAACTTTCTGTAAAAATTGCTCAAAATGATATTAACTACAAGGTGAAACATGCTTTAGAATTTTTAGAACAAGGTAAGCATGTGAGATTTCGTGTGTTCTTAAAAGGACGTGAAATGGCAACTCCTGAAGCAGGTGTAGCTTTGCTTGAAAAAATTTGGACTATGATAGAAAATGAAGCTAATCGTGACAAAGAGCCAAATTTTGAAGGTCGTTATGTAAATATGCTTGTAACTCCAAAAAAAGCTTAATCCACTTTTGTGGATAAGGCTTTTAAAGGTTTTAAATTTTGAAAGAAAATCCTTCTTTTTTAAAAGAGCAAATTATAACTTATCTTGGAAATAAAAGAGCACTTTTAAGTTTTTTAAATAATGGCTTTAAGGTAGCTAAAAAAGAACTTGGTAAAGATAAATTTAGTTTTTGTGATATATTTAGTGGCTCAGGTGTTGTAAGTCGTTTTGCAAAAGCACACTCAAATTATATTTTAGCTAATGATTTAGAAGATTATTCAAAACTCATCAATGAGTGTTATCTTGCTAATAAAGACAAAGATTTACTTCAAAATATCAAAAAGTATTATAAAAATTTAATCCAAAATTTAGATTTTCAAAAAGGTTTTATCAGTGAGCTTTATGCTCCAAAAGATGATGATGATATTAAAAAAAATGAAAGGGTTTTTTATACTTTTAAAAATGCTTTATATCTTGATACTATAAGGCAAAAAATCGAAAATGAAATTCCAAAAGAATTGAGGCATTTCTTTATAGCTCCTTTGATTTATGAAGCTAGTGTGCATTCAAATACTAGTGGGGTTTTTAAGGGTTTTTATAAGGGTAAGGATGGCATCGGAAAATTTGGTGGCGAAGGACAAAATGCACTTAAACGCATTAAAGGAGAAATAGAGCTTAAAATGCCTATTTTTTCAAATTTTTCTTGTGAATTTGAAGTGATGCAAAAGGATGCAAATATGCTTGCAAAAGAACTTGATTTTTTTGATGTAGCGTATCTTGACCCCCCTTATAATCAGCACCCTTATAGTTCTAATTATTTTATGCTAAATTTAATTGCAAATTATAAAAAACCTGAAGAAATTTCTAAAATCAGTGGCATTCCAAAGGATTGGAACCGCAGTACTTTTAATAAGTCAAAATTTGCCCAAGATGCTTTATTTGAACTTATTAATGATTTAAAAGCAAGAGTGATTTTACTTTCTTATAATTGTGAAGGTTTTGTAAAAAAAGAAATTTTTTTAAAGCGTTTAAGTACTCTTGGAAAATGCCGGATTTTAGAACAAAAATATAATACTTTTAGAGCTTCTCGCAATCTTAAAAATCGTAATATCCATCTTCATGAACAACTTTATATTTTAGTTAAAAATTAAATTTTGTGCTAAAATTATATTTATAAAAAGGAGGGATTTATGAAGCTAAAATTATCTTTTTGTGCATTAATGGCATTTGGTTTTTCTAACTATCTTTTTGCTTCAGCTATTGATCCAAAGTTATTTTCAAGAATATCTTGATTTTGCCAGTAATAAAGGCAAATTTCAAGTAGGTCAAAGTAGCTTTGAAATTTTAGCAAAAAATCCTAGTCAAAATATCTCTTTTAATGTGCCTATGATTGATTTTTCTACTTCAAATCGTGGAGGAAAATTCCAAGGAGAATTTACCAATATAGGACAATCTTATATAGTCAGTGCTTCTCATATGAGTACAAGTTCAAATACCGGAAAGTAAATAAAAGTTATGTGAAACAAGGTAGTGTTTTACCTTTGGAGGTGTAGCAAATAGAATCGTAAGCTCAAGTGATAATTTTACTTATAAAAAAGAAAATGTGGATTTTACTGTTTTAAAAATGAGTAAGATTAGTCTCAATAAAAGTGCAAATTTAAGTAAAGATTTAAATCTTATTGAAAAAGATTCTAGCGATGGTGGAGATATTTATGAATACAAGGATCCATTTTGGGATAGTTGCCAAAGTAGAAAAAAGGTAAAGGCAAGCTTTTTGATAGTTCGCGTTATGAGTACTTTGCAAGAGAGGGAAGTGGTATTGTAGCTTTAGGTTTTGAAGATACAAATAAAGTACCCATTAAGATTTTTGATTCTAATGAAATCAATTTAGGAGGTTTTGTCAGTTTAACTCCTAAAAATACTGAAGATAAGCGTTTTAAGTTGCAATTTCTTCATTATACCAATGATAAAAGAAATTCTTTTACAAGTTCTTCAATATCCTGGGATTCTGGAAGTGGAGTTTATGTTTATGATAAGATGGATAAAAATGGTATTTAGTGGGTGTGGTAAGTACGAGTAATTGTAATGTCCATTTTACTATGGATATACTTGTTTACAGGTTGATTATGCTTTGATCAATCAAGTAAAGATCAATGAATTTTAAAATGCTCATAAAATAGTCATAGGATCTGGAACTTATACACTTAGTAGCGATGGTTCGGTGAAAGATGGTAAAAAAATAGAAAATGTAAGTTTGATTTCTAAGATTAATGTGGGTTATGTAAGCTATAAAAATTCTTTTGATGATAAAAATAATTGTGATAAGAGAATTGAAGAAATGCAAAATAGCAAGGATTTGTATTTTTCTCAAAATGGAAGTATAAATTTAAATAGCGATGTGGATTTAGGCGCTAGTGTTTTAAATTTGATAAAAATTCAAATTGGCAAATAACAGGCGATAAATGGCTTATACATGGCGGAATTTATGCTGATAAGGGTTCAAGGTAGAATATAATGTTAAAACCAAAAAAGATGATTTTCTTTATAAAATGGGCGAAGGAGAGCTTGTTGTCAAAAGTCAAAGTGTGGATACAGGACTTAGAATGGGTGAGGGCAAGGTAAGTCTCGAGGGTGAAGGTTTAAGTTTTGGCGAAATTTATATGAATGGCAGAACTTTGGATTTATCAGGCTTAACATTAAATTTTGATCAAATTAAAACTAACTCTAATAATGTTTTTATCACAAGTTCTTAATCAGGAATACATTTAAATTTAGAAAACAAGCAAGATTATCTTTATCATGGCAATATCTTTTCAGATGAAGCTATAACAATGAGTGCCAATACAGACAAAGCTTTGATTTTTGATGGTAATATTTACAATAAAGAAGGTGTTTTTAGGGCAGAAAATGCCAATAAATTTTCAAGGACATGCTAGAATACACGCTTATGTAGCAAAGAACAAGCTAAAAAACTTCAAAACATGGTTTAAGTGTTTTAACTAAGCCTGTAAGTTTTACACAAGAAGATTGGGAAGATAGGGTTTTTGTTTTAAAAGAGCTTAATTTAGAAAAAAGCGAGTTTTATTTAGGGCGTAATGTAAGCTTAAAAGTAGAAAACCTTAATGCTAAAAATTCCAAAATAGAGCTTGGAAGTAAAAATTTGTGGATCGATGAAAAAGATGGGGAAAATATTATTGATAAGACTGATGATTATTCTTATGGAGATGTTGTATAAACAGGAGTTGGCAAAGAAATGGCTTTTGAGCAAAAGCTTTAAAATACCCAAAATACTAAGATAGAAAAGGTTTATTTTAGTGTAAATTTAAATCTTGATCATTCTGATGTTACTTTCAAAACACAGTTTTTAGTGGTAATATCAAAGGTATCAATGATACGCAAAAAAAATCTTGCGATTAAAGATTCTTTGCTTGAGTCTCATATACAAATGAGCAATCTTCAAGTAGAAAAAAGTGCTATTTATAGGAAAGTTGATGCAAAAAAATTAAGTGCAAATAATACAATATTTAAAATCAATGTGGATTTTGAAAATTCTAAAGCAGATTATATTAATTCTAAGGAAAGCACACAAGGAGTAAATAATACTTTAGTATTAATTTTTCTTAATAATCCTAGTAAAAAGCGGGTTTAAATATCTTACTAGCTCATTTAAAAGATGAAAATAAACATTTAACAAAGGAATTTTTTACTATGCCAAATGTGAGCAAGGTTTTAGTACGTATACCCCAAATGTTGTTTTTTCTCATAATGAGGAAAATTTTGCCCAGAGTGGAATTTAGAAAAAATTGATTCTAAGATTAAAGATGAATATTTTTTTACTAATGATAATACTCAAGCTATTGTAAAAACTAAATCTATACTTGCTCAAGCTATTTTAGGCTCCATGATAGAATGGAATAATATGCATAAAAGAATGGGGGAATTACGCAATAATCCTTATGAAAGTGGTGTATGGTTAAGAATTTTTGGATGGGGTACGAGTGATGAGTATAATAGTGGAAAATACTTTGAAATTCAAAGCGGACATGATAAATTAAACGAGTATTCGAATTTCGAGCTTTACAGTGGAGTAAGGTTTTTATAGTGATTTTGTTTTAGATATATTTATTATCAAAATGAAATAAATGCAAATTTTATTCCAGGAAATCAAGGTAGATTAGATGATAATGATGGTTCGCATAATATTATCTTAAGTGCTGAGTTAGGTTATAGAAAAGCTTATGATAAATTTTATCTTGAGCCGAGTTTGGAATTTATCAGTGGTTATGTAGGAGCTATGGATCTAAAAGGAGATATTGCTAGTTTAAAACGATTTTCTTATATTCCTTTAGTCGTAAAAACAGCATTTTTCATAGGAAGTCAAAATTAAAATTTAAATTTTAGAACAGGACTTGGTTTGTATGCGGATCCGATTAAAGCAGGAGATCAAATCTTGGAGGATCAAGCAAGTCAGAGAAGATATGAAGGAAAAAAGATCAAAGAATGTTTATAAATTTAGGAAATGATTATAAGCTTAACGATAAAACACGCTTTAGTTTTGAATTTGAAAAGACATTTTTTGGCGATTTAAATGTAGATTGGAGTGCAAATGCTAATTTAAGATATAGTTTTTAAATAAAAAATAATTTAAAAATTGTATTTTTATTTTAAGCTTTTTTGTTTATAATACTTGCTTTTACATTTAAAGGATAAAGATGAAAATAAAAGTTGGGATTTTAGGAGCGAGTGGTTATGCGGGAAATGAACTTGTTCGCATTTTGCTTAATCATCCCAAGGTTGAAATTTCTTATTTGGGTTCGAGTTCTAGCGTGGGGCAAAATTATCAAGATCTTTATCCTAACACCCCTTTAAATTTATGTTTTGAAAATAAAAATTTAGATGAACTTGAACTTGATCTTTTGTTTTTGGCTACTCCGCATGAATTTAGTGCTAAACTTTTAAATGAGAATTTATTAAAAAAGATGAAAATCATTGATTTAAGCGCGGATTTTCGTCTTAAAAATCCTAAAGATTATGAGCTTTGGTATAAATTCACTCATCCTAATCAAGAGCTTTTGCAAAATGCGGTTTATGGACTTTGTGAGCTTTATAAAGAAGAGATAAAAAAAGCAAGTTTAGTGGCAAATCCAGGTTGTTATACCACTTGTTCTATCTTAAGTCTTTATCCGCTTTTTAAAGAAAAGATCATTGATTTTAGCTCAGTTATTATTGATGCAAAAAGTGGAGTAAGTGGAGCAGGAAGAAGTGCAAAGGTGGAAAATCTTTTTTGTGAAGTTAATGAAAATATCAAAGCTTATAATTTAGCTTTGCATCGCCATACTCCTGAAATTGAAGAGCATTTAAGCTATGCAGCCAAAAAGAAAATCACTCTACAATTTACCCCTCATCTTGTGTCTATGCAAAGAGGAATTTTAATCAGTGCTTATGCAAATTTAAAAGAGGATTTGCAAGAACAAGATATACGCGATATTTATACAAAATACTATCAAAACAATAAATTCATAAGGCTTTTACCGCCGCAGTCGCTTCCGCAGACTCGGTGGGTTAAATCAAGCAATTTTGCGGATATAAATTTTAGTGTAGATCAACGCACAAAGCGTGTTATTGTGCTTGGTGCTATTGATAATTTAATCAAAGGTGCAGCAGGACAAGCTGTTCAAAATATGAATTTAATGTTTGATTTTGATGAAGATGAAGGACTTAAATTCTTTGCAAATTTGTAAAGGATAAAAATGTTAATACGAGCTATGCAAAAAAGCGATTATGAAGCCGTTTATAAGCTTTGGTGTGAGATAAAAGGCTTTGGGATAAGAAGCATTGATGATAGCAAAGAAAATATAGAAAATTTTTTAGATAGAAACCCAAATCTTAGCGTTGTAGCAGTGATTGATGAAGAAATTGTAGGAAGTATACTTTGTGGGCATGATGGACGCACAGGAGGATTTTATCATGTATGTGTACATAAAGATCATAGAAAAAAGGGCATAGCGCACGAGATGACAAAATTTTGTCTTGAGGCTTTAAAAGCTCAAAAAATCAATAAAATCGCCCTGATCGCTTTTAAAAACAATGATTTAGGCAATGAGTTTTGGAAACATTATGGTTTTACTTTAAGAGAAGATGCGAATTATTACGATCTTTCTTTAAATGAGTATAATCAAACTAGCTTTAATGCTTAAGGAATGATCATGCAAAAATATTTAGAAAAAGCTAATGTCTTAATCGAAGCTTTGCCTTATATACGCAAATTTAATTCTAAGATTATACTTATAAAATACGGCGGATCAGCTATGGAAAATGAAGAGCTAAAGCATTGTGTGATGCAAGATATAGCTCTTTTAAAACTCGTGGGTTTAAAGCCTATTATTGTACATGGTGGGGGAAAAGATATTTCTGCTATGTGTGAAAAATTAGGCGTAAAGAGTGAGTTTAAAAACGGTCTTAGGGTTAGTGATAAAGCCACTACTGAAGTAGCCAGCATGGTTTTAAATCATATCAATAAAAATTTAGTCCATAGTTTGCAAAATTTAGGAGTTAAAGCCATAGGGCTTTGTGGTAAAGATGGCGCGCTTTTAGAATGTGTGAAAAAAGATGAAAATTTAGCTTTTGTTGGCACGATACAAAAGGTAAATTCGAAAATTTTAGAAGAGCTTTTAGAGAAAGATTTTTTACCTATCATTGCTCCTATTGGCATGGATGAGGATTTTAATACTTATAATATTAACGCTGATGACGTAGCTTGTGCGATCGCCAAGGCTTTAAGGGCTGAAAAACTTGCTTTTTTAACCGATACCGCAGGGCTTTATGAGGATTTTAGTGATAAAAATTCTTTGATTTCTAAAATTAGCCTTGAACAAGCTAAAATTTTAGCTCCTAAAATAGAAGGTGGTATGCATGTAAAATTAAAATCCTGTATTGATGCTTGTGAAAATGGAGTCAAAAAGGTGCATATTTTAGATGGACGCGTGAAGCATTCTTTATTGCTTGAGTTTTTTACTGATGAAGGTATAGGCACTTTGGTGGGTTAAAGGATGAAAATGGATTATAAAGAACAAAGTCATATTGTCCCTACTTATAAGCGTTTTGATATAGTTTTAGAAAAAGGGCAGGGGGTTTATCTTTTTGATGATAAGGCTAAAAAATATCTTGATTTTTCAAGTGGTATAGGTGTTTGTGCTTTAGGATATAATCATGCTAAATTTAATGCTAAAATCAAAGCTCAAGTGGATAAACTTTTACATACTAGCAATTTATATTATAATGAAAACATAGCCGCTGCAGCTAAAAATTTAGCCAAAGCTAGTGCTTTAGAGCGTGTTTTTTTTACAAATTCTGGTACAGAAAGTATAGAAGGAGCGATGAAAACAGCTAGAAAATACGCCTTTAACAAAGGTATTAAGGGTGGACAATTTATCGCTTTTAAGCATTCTTTTCATGGGCGTACTTTAGGGGCTTTATCGCTTACTGCTAATGAAAAATATCAAAAGCCTTTTAAACCTTTAATTTCAGGGGTTAAATTTGCAAAATATAATGATATTTCAAGCGTTGAAAAACTGGTGAATGAAAAAACTTGTGCCATTATCTTAGAAAGCGTGCAAGGAGAAGGTGGAATAAATCCTGCAAATAAAGATTTTTACAAAGCCTTAAGAAAGCTTTGCGATGAAAAAGATATATTATTAATCGCTGATGAAATTCAATGTGGCATGGGTAGAAGTGGAAAATTTTTTGCCTATGAGCACGCACAAATTTTGCCTGATATCATGACTTCAGCTAAGGCCTTAGGTTGTGGGCTTAGTGTGGGTGCTTTTGTAATAAATCAAAAGGTAGCAAGCAATTCTTTAGAATCAGGCGATCATGGTAGTACTTATGGTGGAAATCCTTTAGTTTGTGCAGGAGTGAATGCAGTTTTTGAAATTTTTAAAGAAGAAAAAATTTTAGAAAATGTCAATAAACTCACGCCTTATTTAGAGCAAAGTTTAGATGAGTTGATAAATGAATTTGATTTTTGTAAAAAACGCAAAGGCTTAGGGTTTATGCAAGGGCTGAGTCTTGATAAAAGTGTAAAAGTAGCTAAGGTCATTCAAAAATGTCAAGAAAATGCACTTTTATTAATAAGTTGCGGGGAGAATGATTTGAGATTTTTACCTCCTTTGATTTTACAAAAAGAACATATTGATGAAATGAGTGAAAAGTTAAGAAAGGCTCTAAAGAGTTTTTAATAAATTTTGTAAAAAATTTATTCTTTTCCATCTACTATAGGCACAAATAAACATTCTTCTAAAATTTCTTTTTGTAAATTTGTGCCATTTTTTCTAAGGCGTGTGATGAATTGTTTGCCATTGTGTAAAATAGGAGCGACTAAAATACCGTCATCGCTTAATTGATCAAGTAAAATTTCAGGAATTTGTGTCGCATAAGCAGAAAATAAAATCCTATCATAAGGAGCATAATTTTTCCAGCCATTTTGTCCATCATCAAATTTTACATTGATATTAAAAAGTTCTAATTCTCTGAAAGTTTGAGCGGCTTTTTTGGCTAAATTTTCTATGCGTTCTATGGTAAAAACACGCCTTATGACTTTGCTTAAAATCGCAGCTTGATAGCCACTTCCACAACCTATCTCTAAAATACTATCAGCATTTTTAAAATCTAAAGCCATAGTCATTTTAGCTACAGTTAAAGGTGAACTAATCCATTGAGAATTTGCTAAAGGCAAAGCATCAAGGCGATAAGCATGGGCTTTTAAAGGAGAAAAAATTTCACGTGGAATTTGACAAAAAGCATTAAAAAGTTCTTCATTGATAAAAACTTTTTGTGCAATTTCTTCAGCCATATTTTGACATCTTTTTTGTTCAAATGTGTTCATTACTTCTCCTATAAATTTAAATAAAAATTGTAACTAAAAAAGTTGAAATAGAGTTAAACTTAGCTATACTTAAATAAAAAGGAAAAAAATGCTTATAAAATTTAAAAATCATAGTCCCAAACTAGGTCAAAATGTTTTTGTTGCAGAGGGCGCTAAAATCATAGGAGAAATAGAAATAGGAGATGAAAGTAGTATTTGGTTTAATTGTGTTTTAAGAGCCGATGTTAATTTTATAAAAATTGGCAAAAGAACTAATATTCAAGATCTTAGCACGGTACATGTTTGGCATAGGGAATTTGATAAAAAAGGAAAGTTAAAAGATGCTGGTTTTCCTACGATAATAGGAGATGATGTAACTATAGGACATAATTGCGTTATACATGCTTGTGTGATAAAAAATCGTGTTTTAATCGGAATGAATGCTGTTATCATGGATAGTGCTTTGATAGAAGAAGATAGCATAGTGGGTGCTGGAAGCGTTGTAACAAAGGGTAAAAAATTTCCGCCACGCTCTTTGATACTTGGGAATCCTGCAAAATTTGTGCGTGAATTAAATAATGAAGAAATAAACTTTCTAAAACAATCCGCTTTAAATTATGTGGATTTTAAAAACGAGTTTTTAAAAGATCTTCAGTGATATTTTGAAGTTTAGGCGAGAGTTTTACTTCAAATTTCACAAAACGATCAAGATCTAAAAAATTCTCATCGAGTTTTGAAATTTGCTCTTTTGTATAATCTTGAATAGTATTTAAAGATGACTTTTTAAGAAGTCTTTTTTCTTTGTAGACTAATTCTAAAAGTTCTTTGCGTTCTAAATTTTCATCTTGATTTGGGTTTTCGTCAAAAACATAAAGTTCATCAAAAAGGATTTTTTGCGTGTTTTTATCATAAACCCTAAAAAGCTTTTTAAAATGAGGTAGGGTTGATTTTTCGTTATTTTCGCTGATTTTGATTTTAGGTTTTATGCCTTGATCTTCTAAGGCTGCGAGTTTATAAACGCAACTAAAAATAGGATCGCTTGAAGCAGTGATCAATCTTTCACCTACACCAAAGATATCAATAGGTGCATTTTGTTCTTTGAGTTTTTTAATACTCCATTCATCAAGGGCGTTAGAAACTATGATTTTACATTTTTGAAGTCCTGCTTGATCAAGTTCTTGTCTGATTTTCAAACTCAACTTAAGTAAATTTCCAGAATCTATTCTGACACCGCCTTCTTGGATACCAAATTCTTTAAAAACTTTAATCGCATTTTTAAGTCCGCTATTTAGACAATCATAAGTATCGATCAAAAAAACAGGATTTTTTGGATAAATTTTCACATAAGCTTTAAAAGCTTCAAGTTCATTTTCAAACATTTGCACCCAAGAATGTGCCATAGTTCCATTGATAGGGATATTATAAATTTTTCCTGCTAAAGTACAAGCACTTCCTATGCAACCTCCTATAAAAGCTGCTCTTGCTCCTTTTAAGGCTGCTTCACTTCCTTGTGCTCTGCGTGAACCAAATTCTAAAATTTTACTGTCTTTAGCTGCACGCACGATACGATTGGTTTTGGTAGCAATAAGGCTTTGGTGGTTTAAACTTAAAAGTAAAAAAGTTTCTAAAAGCTGTGCTTCTATAGTTGTAGCTTTAACGCAAAGTAAAGGTTCGTTTGGAAAAATCACTTCTCCTTCACGCATGGCATAAATTTCACCTTTAAATTTAAAGCTGGCTAAAAAATCTAAAAATTCTGTATCAAAAATACCTTGTTTTCTTAAAAATTCTATATCTTCTGTATCAAAACTCAAATTTTCAACAAAGTCTAAAATATCTTCAAGACCTGCAAAAATAGCAAAAGAACCTGAATCTGGAATTTTTCTAAAAAATATATCAAAATAACAAATTTGATCTTTTTTATTGTTTTTGAAATAGCCTTGAGACATTGTAAATTCATAAAAATCACAAAGCAAGGCTAAAGAAGTTTTAGAAGTCATCAAAGCTTATACTACCCTTAGAATAATTCGTTACTTTGCTTTCAAAGAAATTGCTCTTTTGATCGTTAAATTTTGAAAAATCATCTACCCATTTAATAGGATGTTTTGCATTGTATAACTTATCTAAATTGATCGCGCTTAATCTTTGATCTACAAGATAATGGATATATTCTTCTATGATATCATCAGTAAAGCCCATGATTTGATTTTGAGTGATGTATTTACCCCATTTGATCTCAAGATCTCCAGCTTTTTTAAACATATCATAAATTTTATTGATATTTTCATCATGGAATAAATCAGGTCTTTCTTTGCGTACTGAATTGATCATATTTTGAAATAATAAAAGATGTGTGATTTCATCTCTTTGGATAAAGCGGATCATTTGTGCTGAACCTAGCATTTTTCCTGCACGTGCAAGTGCGTAAATGGCAGTAAAACCACTATAAAAATATACTCCTTCTAAAATTTGATTTGCCACCATAGCCAAAAGGAGTTTATTATCATCTACATCGCCTGCTAATTCTTCATAAATGCTTGAAATAAAGTCATTTTTTTCACGCAAAGTTTCATCATGCTTTTCCATTTCATAAATCAAATCTGTATTATCGCAAATCGCTTCTACCATAACAGCGTAAGATTTTGAATGGTTTGCCTCTTCATAAGCTTGGCGTGCTAAAACCGCATTGATTTCAGGAGCTGTGATGTAAGGATTGATATTATCTGCTAAATTATTGGTTTGAAAACTATCCATAGAAATAAGCTGACTCCAAACCAAATCATACATTCTTTTTTCACCTGCAGTTAAATTACAGCGATAATCAAGTGCATCTTTAGTTGTATCCACTTCTTTTGGAAACCAAGTATTTGCCTCCATTAAATCCCAAAGTTTTAAAGCCCAAGTATATTTTGCCTTAGTGAAATTTAAAATTCCATGTGGGTTACCATCAAAAACTTTACGATCTCCTAGGGTTTCGTTTGAGCTTGGATTGTAAATTCTTTTTCTTTGCATTTTTAACCTTTCTTTATGCTTTGGTAGCTATACAACTTTGAGTTAAAATATCGTGTAAATTTAAACGATCTTTTCTTACAAAACTGACAAATAAACCAAAGAGTAAGCCAAAACTTATAATAAATATCACATATCTTAGTAAAATTCTAAGAAAACTTAGTTTCTTTCCCGTTTTTATATCAATAAGATATAAATCATATGCTTTAAGACCTGGGCTTTGTGCCTTTTTTGTTAAAAAAATAGCTTGAATCAAGCCAAATAAAAAAGTACATAAAGTTGTGATAAAATGGTTGTTTAAAAAAGCTTCTTTAGAGCCTAATAGAAAATAAAATAAATACAAAATAGGAATATAAATAAGAAAAATATCTATAAGCAAAGCTCTAAATCTTAGCCATCTAGAGCTAATTTTTGCTTTAGTTTTCATTTAATTTCCACGACTTCCTGGTTTTATAGCTTTACTCCCTTTTTTACAAAGTGGACAATTTGTTTCATCATAAATTTCAAATTCAAAATTTCCTAGAGTAAAGAGTGGTAAATTTTCAGGTAATTTCGCATTATCTTTTCTTGGAGATTTTAAATTTTCTACTGCACAAAAACCACGATTTGCCAATGCTGCAAAACCTACAACAATACCACCTAAACTTTCAATGATTTTTGCACTCTCTAAAGCACTACCACCTGTAGTAATGATATCTTCACAAATTATAAATTTTTCACCCTTTTTTACTTCAAAACCACGTCTTAAAGTCATTTCTTTATTTACTCTTTCAGTGAAGATAAAACGTTTACTACAAGCTCTTGCAAGCTCATAACCTGCTAAAATTCCACCTAAAGCAGGAGAACAAATGTTATCAAATTCTATCTTATAGCTTGCAATAATCTTTGCAAGTTCATCACAAAGTTTTGCTGCTAATTTTGGATCCTCTAAAACTTTTGCACTTTGAAGATAAAACTGCGAATGTTTGCCTGAACTTAGTAAAAAATGCCCTTCTAAATAAGCACCACAATCTTTATAAATTTGCTCTAAATTCATCGTTAAACCTTTAAAAGTTCACTTTCTTTGTTTTTTACACTCTCATCAATTTTTGTTGTATAGGTGTCGGTAAGTTTTTGCACTTCATCATAAGCTTTTTTTGCTTCATCTTCGCTTATTGCCTTATCTTTTTCTAGTTTTTTAACTGCATCGTTGGCATCTTTGCGTATATTTCTTATAGAAACTTTTGCCTTTTCACCCATAGCTTTAGCTTGTTTTACATTTTCTTCTCTTTGCTCTCTAGTCATCGGAGGGAAAAATAATTTTACACTTTCGCCGTCATTGTTTGGATTTACACCGATATTTGCAGCTGCAATAGCGCTTTCTATGGTTTTTAGTAAAGGTTTTTCCCAAGGAGTGATGCTAATAGTTGAAGCATCACTTGCTAAAACAGTTGCTACTTGATTTAAAGGAGTTTGAGTTCCATAATAATCCACTGTAATATGATCTAAAATATGGGTATTAACTTTTCCAGTTCTTAAAGTGGTGAAGTCTTTTTTTAAGGCTTCTAAAGATTTTTCACTTTGGGTTTTTTGTTTGTTAAAAATTTCATTTAGCATTATCATTTCCTTTAATTATTTACTTGAATTAACATCGCTTGGAAGTTGTGGTGCACTTGGAGCGATAGAATTTGTGTTTGGGGTAGCAGGCACAATAGGAGCACTTGGAATAGTAGTATTGTTGTTTTCTACTTTAATTTTCTCTGCTAGAGAGTCTTTGCTAACTTTATTGTATAAATAACCAAGACCAATAGTATTTGCAATAAGTAAAATTCCCATAACAAAGGTAAATTTTGCCAAAAATCCAGCTGGTCCTTTGGCGCCAAATAAACTTTCATTGCTTCCACTATAAGCTCCAAGTCCTATACTTGAACTTTTTTGAAGTAAAACTGCTATACAAATAACTACAACGATGATAAATTGTAAAATGATTAAAAGAGTGATCATTGAAAATTCCTAAAAGTTAATTTTTAAATGATTATTTTAGCTAAATAAAACTTGAAAAGTTTTGAAACTTGAAAAGTTTTTGTGAGAAAAATCCCACAAAAATTTATCTGCTATTGAAGCTTCTTAAGATATTAAGTAAAGATACGAAAAGATTAACAAAATCAAGATAAAGTGCTACTGCACCTTCGATTGGAGTTTCATAATTTCCGCGGATAATATTCTGCGTATCATAAAGAATGTAAAATGAAAATAATATTGCAGCTACTGCTGAAATAGCTAGATTAACTATACTGCTTTGGAAGAAAAGGTTTAGTAAAGATGCTGCTACAATAACGATCAATACTATAAATAAAGCTTTGCCCATAACAGTAAAATCTTTTTTTGTATTCATAGCAAATACGCTAAGTCCTGCAAAAGCAACCGTTGTTAAAGCAAAAGCTTGAGCGATGATAATTCCTCCAGCTGGTAGAGCTAAAACTGAAATAAGCAAAGGTGTAAGAGTTAAACCTGAGCAGAAAGTAAAACCAAAAAGTAAAACAAGATTTAATGGAGCCTCTCTTTTTTTCCATTGCAAAGCAAATAAAAGTCCGATTTCAACAGCAAAAAGGATCCAAAAAGTTACTTGTGATTGTATAAAAAATGATGCTAAAGCAAAAATTCCTACATACGCACCTACTGTTGCAGCTAATAATGAAGCAGCAAAAAGTTGATAAGTTTGTTTAATAAAAATACTTAATTCGCTTGAGCGTGTATTTTCAAATTCTTTTGATCTTGAGTAGTCTCTATCATAAAGACTCATAAAATTCTCCTTGCAAAATTGTTAGATTTTTTAAAATCTTGAGTGAAATCTAACATATTAGACTAAATAAAAAGTTAATTTATATAATATCTATATGATTAAATGAAATCTTTGCTGAAATTTTGTTATAATTTCAAGATTTTAGTTTCAGGTTGGTTTTATGGAAAATCTTATTAGTGGTGCGATTAAGTTTATGCAAGAAGACTTTAAGGAGCATGAAGAACTTTTTGAAAGTCTAAAAAATAAGCAAAATCCCCATACTCTTTTTATAGGTTGTTCTGATTCTAGAGTAATTCCAAATTTGATCACTAATACGGGTCCAGGTGAGCTTTTTGTAATACGAAATATTGCAAATATAGTTCCACCTTATCGCATTGGGGAAGATTACTTAGCGACAACTTCAGCAATAGAGTATGCTTTAAATTCATTGCATATTAAAAATATCGTCGTTTGTGGCCATAGTAATTGTGGAGGTTGCAATGCTCTTTATTATTCTGATGAAGAGTTAAATAAAATTCCTAATGTGAAAAAATGGCTTACTATGTTAGATCCGATAAAAAAAGATGTAATGATTTTTGCAAGAGACGATTTGGCTATGCGTTCATGGCTTACAGAAAAATTAAATTTAGTAAATTCTTTGCAAAATATACTTACTTATCCAGGCGTGCAAGAAGCTTTAGATGAAGGAAAAATAGAAGTACATGCTTGGTATTATATTATAGAGACAGGTGAAATTTATGAGTATGATTTTAAAGCAAAAATTTTTACTTTAATACAGGATAGGAAAGTTCAATGAAGAAAATTATTTTTAGTTTATGTTTTTTTATTTTATACCTTGGAGCACAAGAATTTAAATTTATTGATGCGAATATTAGTAAAGAGGATGAAGGAATTTATGCTTTAGTTGAAAAATATGTTGATCTTAACAATCAAATTAAAGAATTTAAGAAAAACAATGATGAAAATTCAAGCACTTTTAATGGTATTTTAAGTGAATTTGAAAAAGACAAAAAGACTATTTTAGCAAAAATACCCGATATGATAGTAGGACAAAAGATTAATGAAGAGGCAGTGGCTAGATTTTTAAAAGCAAAAGAAAAATTACTAGATGTTCAAAAAAAGAATATTAATAAGCCTTATATTTATACAGATGCCACTCTTAATCTAGTTTATTTTAATATTGTGGAAAGTTTTTATTCTTCTTTGTTTGAAGTGGAAAAACTTTTTAAAAATACAGCAAGCAGTGAAGATTTGATTGCTACTGTTGATAAGGCAATGGAAAATTTACAAAATTCTTCTAATGTTAATTTAGATAGTTTTAAAAGCAAAATTACAAATCCAGAAGAATTAGAAAAAATTACCCTAAAAGAAAGATATATCAGTAATGCTGTAGATTCTTATTCTGAAATTCTTAAGTATTTACGCTCAAATGCAGATTTGCTTGAAAGTAATTATATTTTTTCATTACTCGAGCTTCAAGTTTGGATAGATCGTATAAATGAGGCAATTGGGGTAAGTTTTGTTAATATCGGAAAAATAGTAATTTCTGCTTTGGTTTTAGTATTTTTTACATCTTTAAGACGTTTTTTTGCAAATATAGTATATTTTTTCCTTGTTCAGTTTTTTTATAGAAATAAAAATGATGTAGATGATATTAAAGTCATTTTTATTGAGAATATTAAAAAACCCGTAGGCTTCTTGTTGATTGTCTATGCTATTTCTCTTTGTCTTACTATAGCAACTTAT
The DNA here is from genome assembly GCF_002383835.1 of Campylobacter sp. 107. Classification (NCBI taxonomy): domain Bacteria; kingdom Pseudomonadati; phylum Campylobacterota; class Epsilonproteobacteria; order Campylobacterales; family Campylobacteraceae; genus Campylobacter; species Campylobacter sp. 107. The sequence goes on along the minus strand of NZ_NXBA01000010.1, from coordinate 20,311 downwards.
CCTGCACCTTTGAGTGTAAATTTAAGTAATTTTTTTCATATAGTTTATGCAGTTTTAATTGCATGGCTTATTTTAAGAATGCTTGATGGTTATGGCGTGGTATTGGTTTCTAAACTTGCTCAAAAAAGTGGAAAAAAAGAAGTTGTAAATTTAATTATTAAAATTTTATATTTTGTCATTATTATTATAGCTTTATTATATATTCTTGCTCAACTTGGTTTTAATATTTCGGCTATTATTGCATCTTTGGGAATTGGTGGTTTAGCTGTTGCTTTAGCGGCGAAAGATATCATTGCAAATTTCTTTGCTTCTATACTCTTACTTTTTGATAATAGCTTTAATCAAGGAGATTGGGTAGAGGTTTCAGGCATAGAAGGAACAGTGGTTGAAACAGGACTTAGAAAAACTACTATTAGAACTTTTGATAATTGTCTTGTATTTTTACCAAATTCAACTATTATGGGAGCTAATATCAAAAATTGGAGTAAAAGACGCATGGGTCGCCATGTTAGAATGTATTTGGGTGTTGGTTATGATGCTACTCCTGAAAAACTAGAACAATGCGTAAAAGATCTAAGAGAATTTTTGCATACAAGTGATTTAGTAGCTCACGATGAGGATAGCGCATTAAAATATGGCGATCATACAACAAAATATCGTCAAAATCTTGTATCTATTAATGATTTAGAAGGCTATAAAAATGCTTGTTATGTGGCTTTAAGTGAATTTGCAGATAGTAGTATTAATATAGAGCTTTATTTTTATACCAAAGAAATAGGCGGAAAAGATTTTAGAGAAGCTAGACAAAGTTTAATGCTTGAGTTTATGCGTATAATTGAAAAAAATGGTTTAACTTTTGCTTTCCCAAGTCGTAGTATTTATATAGAAAATTTACCACCCCTTGATTTGCAAGCAAAAGCTATAAAATAGCAAGGATTTTATCTTGCTATTTTATTAAACCGGCATAACGCGTATATTTGGACTTAATTCTTCTTGTAAAATTGTTTCAATAGCATAAAGTGTTGCGCCACTTCCACTAGAACAACCGCTACAAGCACCAAGATAACGAATATAAACATCAATTGCTGTACCTTCAGCCTTTTGTATATCAATCACTTCCAAATCTCCACCATCATTATGAAGCATAGGGCGAATTTCAGCATCTAAAACACTCTCAACCGCTTTTAATTGTCCCACTACGGTCATTTCATCAAAAGCCACATCGCTTTTCATTGTATTTTTGAGTTTTTCTCTATCTATTTCAGCTCTAGTTTCAGCTAAAATATCTACAAGGTAATAATCTCTTTTTTCATGTCCGCCTGGTTTGATACAGGATTTACAAAAAGCACCCGCTTTAGTGTATTGTGTGATTTCTTCTACGCTATGCAAATCATTAAGTTTAATCACTTCTTTAATAGTTCCAAGACTTACCCTAGCACATTCACAAACTATAATTTGATCTTCAAAATCTTCAGGACTTATGCCTTTATAATGTGCTGCTGCTTGTTTGATTACATCATAAGCCATAACCGAACAGTGCATTTTTTGAGGTGGAACAGCTGGAGTTTCTGGATTATCACGCATAGCAAATTCCACATCTAAATTTGTGATTTTTACTGCTTCATCTACAGTTTTTCCTATACAAAGATCCACCATAGTATCACTACTTGCTATAGCTGTACCACAACCAAAACTTTTAAATTTTGCATCGATAATTTTATCAGTTTTTTCATCTACAAGCCAAAAAAGTCTTACCGCATCGCCGCAACTTTCTGCGCCAAAATCAGCTACGATCAATTTTGCATTGCGTGCTTTAGCATCTTCTTCACTAAATTCTCCCATATGTTGAGGATTATTCATTCTATCTTGAACTTTTTGTGAATACTCATCCCAAATGGATCCACCAATTAAACTATTTTTTCCCATTTTTCATCCTTATTTGTAATTATTTGGATTATAAGCATAAGTACAAGAAATTGCTCTTAATCTCTGTGTTGCATTTTTAATTTGTTTTGCTGCATAATCAATTTCTTCTTCAGTGTTAAAACGTGACAAAGAAAGCCTTAAAGCTGTATGCGCTAAATCATGCTCCGCACCGATAGCTTCCATAATAGGATTGCTTTCTAAAGCTTCACTTGCACAGGCTGAGCCCGTACTTGCAGCTATACCATTTTTATTTAAATCCCAAAGCATTGCTTCGCCTTCAACTCCTTTAATACTTGCTAAGATTGTATTAGGCACACGGTGTTCCCTTTTTCCAACTACTGTTGTATCAGGCAAGGCTAAAATTTGATCTTCTAGTTTATCTCTTAAACGGCGTATATGAGAATCTTCAAAATCAAGCATAGTATTTGCAATACGCAAAGCCTCGCCCATAGCCACTATATAAGGTACATTTAAAGTTCCGCTTCTACGACCACCCATGTGTTCTCCACCGTGTAAAAGTGGAGTAAGCTTAAGTCCTTTTTTTATAAAAAGTCCACCCACACCCTTTGGTCCATGAAATTTATGTGCCGAAAATGAAGCAAAATCAACTCCTACTTGAGTTAAATTAACCTTTATTTTACCTACTGCTTGAGTAGCATCTGTATGAAAAAGAGCACCAAATTCATGCGCAAGTTCTGCCATCGCTTTAATATCAAAAATCATACCTGTTTCATTATTTGCCCACATAACACTTACAAGTGCTGTTTTATCGCTAATCACTTTACGCAAATCTTCTACAGTAGAAACTCCTTCTTCGTTTACAGGAAGTTCTATGACTTTTACTCCAAGACTTTTTAAAAAATGAGCAGCAGCAGCAACAGCAGGGTGTTCTACGCTAGAAACAATCACTTCATTGCGCTCTCTATCTAAAATATGATCAAAATACACACCCTTAAGCACCCAGTTAATGCTTTCTGTCGCACAGGAGGTTATAACTATGTCATCTAAGTCATTTGCTCCAAGCCCTGCATAAAGTTTATCTAAAGCTTCTCTTAAAGCAGGATGTGTTGCGCTTCCATATTGATGAAGGCTATTTGGATTTCCATATATATCCTTTAAAAAAGGTAGCATCAACTCATAAGCATTAGGATCAAGCATTGTCGTTGCGTTGTTATCTAAATATACTTTCACTTTAAAATCCTTAATTTATCCTTAATTTTAATTAGGATATTTTTTATCTTTATTTGAAAACGGATAATAACAAAAATTTATAAAAATTAGGTTAAAAATTATAACAAAAATAAAATGCTAAAGTAAAATTTTAAAGTGAAATATTTTGTGAATTTTATATAGCAAAAATGAGAAATACTATTTCTTAAATTTTTCTTCGTAATACTTTACTATTTTTGAATCTTCTTTGGCTGTATGTTTAAAGATAAAATCTTGAACAACGAGATTTAATTTTTCGGTCATTATATTTACAAATTTAGCTTCACTGATGATAATTTCTTCAATTTCTAAGATAATTTTTCTGTGAATTCTTGTATGATGGTTGATATAAGGATATTCTATTTTTCTCATAAAGGCTTCTTCATCTGAAAAATGTCTATTGATCATTATCAACAACTCTCTTAAGACAATTTTTAATTCTTTTGTTCCAACATGACATTGGTTCATTAAAGAGAGTTTTTTAGAAATTTCAAAAAGTTCTTTATGTTGATGATCTAAAATATCATTATTCATTGAAATAATTTTTTCATTATAAATCATGGTTTTGAGTACTTTTATATTTATATTTTTCGAGAGCGGATTATAATGCTATAATACTTAAAATTTTATTAATTAATTATATAAAAATTATTATTATTAAAGTATTTATAATTTATATATTTTTTAAAAAATTATTTTAAACCATCACAGACATATAAGAGTTTAAAATTTTATTTATATTTGCTTGTTTTTGACGACGATCTAAAAAATTTTCTATAGAGCTAGAACGTAGTTGATTTGCTTCTTCTAATCTTTGCGTATCTTGACTTTGGTTTTGATATTGTTTTTTAAGAGCATCAAAATCATTGCGATTTTGATCGATATAAATTTGAAATATTGAACTTGAATTTGCAAATTCTCTTAAATCCATATCTTTTTGGTAGTTAATATATTGTTGAAAAAATACAGATAGTTTATCTTGAGTACTTGTTTTTTTATCTACGCCATTCACATAAAGATAAAGATCAAAACTCATCTTTTTTTCATTTTCTTTTTTGATGTAATCTTCTATATCTGTTTCACCCTTGAGAATTTTTTGTAAATTTTGATGAGAGCTTAGTTCTAAAGTGGCAGGTTTCATAAAAAAGTTAAATTCTTGTTCGTTTTGAGTTTTTATATCATGGTAGATAAAATTCATTAAAAGACCAGATTTTGATACTTCTGCATTTTTAGTTAAATAAGGTTTTAAAATTTCATTAGAAGAAGTGTTTTCTATGGCTTTATCAAAGTGAAAATTAGTTATTTTATTATCTAACATTAAAGTATTTAAATTTGTGATATTACTTAATGCCAAATCAATTTCTTCTTGATTGTTGTAAATTCTTGAAATTTGGCCTAAAAATTCTCCATTATCTGTTGAAAAACCTGATGATAGTTTCGAAATAAGATCGCGACTTAAATAAGCATTATCATCTTGTAAAAATTCTGAATTTATAGATTTTAATGAACTATGATAGCTATTTAAAAGATAAGGTAGATCAATTTTATTGTAGTTTAAATTTTCATCTTGTTTTGCGAGTTCTTTCGCTATGCTTCTAACGCTTTTAATGTTGATATCATAAGATTCTGGTATATTTGCAATTTTATTTAAATCTTTATCAAAAAAACCTTCTTCATTGATTCTAAATCCAAATTCACTAGCATAAGTGATATTGTTAAAAATATAACTTAATTGTTCTAAGCTATTTTCATTTCCTTTTTGATCTAAGGCTTTGCTATCTTTAATCAAATTTAGAGCAGAGCTATTCTGCAAAGGATTAGATAAGGTTAAATTTTGATATGGATTTGCCGAATTTATAGTCATTTTAAATCTTTCCAAAATATTGCTGATTTTTTTATAAGCAAAATGTGTGCCAAGTTTTTTAAAAATTAAATTCAGTCAAAAATTAGAAAAAATTTGATAGTATTTATCTTTTCTTTTAAAGTTTGAAAAATAAAAATTTATCTAAATAAAGGAAAGCGTATGCCAAAGATGAAAAGCGTTAAAAGCGCAGTTAAACGCTTCAAAGTAGGTAAAAATAAAATCAAAAGAGGCTCAGCTTTTAGAAGTCATATTTTGACTAAAAAACCTGCAAAAAGAATGCGTGATCTTCGCACAGCTAAATATGTGCATAGCACAAATGTAAAAGCTGTTGAAAAAATGCTAGGAATTTAAGTTTTTGACTAAAAGTCATTCAAACTCCCCTCTGAGATAAAATTTCAAGGGCAAGCTCCAAATTTGGACGCCACTTTATGAAAGGAAATAAAAATGGCAAGAGTAAAAACAGGTGTTGTTAGACGCCGCAGACATAAAAAAGTTTTAAAATTAGCGCGTGGTTTTTATAGTGGACGACGCAAACATTTTAGAAAAGCAAAAGAACAATTAGAAAGAAGTCTAGTCTATGCTTATCGTGATAGACGCCGTAAAAAAAGAGACTTCCGCCGTCTTTGGATTGTGCGTATCAATGCTGCTTGCAGACTCAATGATTTAAGTTATTCAAGATTTATCAATGGTCTTAAAAAAGCAGGTATTGAACTTGATAGAAAAATTCTAGCAGATTTAGCTATGAATGATGCTGCTGCTTTTGCAAAAATTGCAGAGGCCGCAAAAAAAGCACTTTAATTTTTAGTGTAAGAATTTCAAGATTTTTGATTCTTGAAATTCTTAATTTTTTAGTATTAATTTAATTTAACTAGAACATCTTCATAACATTTGAGTTGATTTAAGATTATTTTATTAATCTCATTTGTCATTTCTAGTTTTTGACCTTTTATATTAAGATAATAGTATTTAAAATCACTGTATTTTTGTATGAAAGTTTTTAAATATCTAAGTTTGAAATCATTAAAATTTTCAACTTCATAAAAAAATATTGCCACTAAACTTTTTGCAATTCCCGCTCCATAAATTTCTCCAAAACTAGAAAAACCAACTATAGGAAAATCATTAAAATGGATTTGATTTAAATGTTCTTTGTTGTGAAGTCTTCTTAAGATACAATCGTTAAAAATTGCTCCTAGTGGTTTTGGTTCATTAAGAGAAAATTTTTCATAATCTTTTTTATAGCTTCAATAAAATTTGTTTTTTTAAGCCAAGCTTAATTCCTGAGCGCTTTCTATATCACAATAACTAAATAATGTTTTATTTGGGTTGATTTCCATAGGGGAAATAAGACAGTCTTCTCCAATTTTTAAAGCAAAAGTATATTCTTGCATTTTATTTTTAAGTTCTTCAAAAGTACAGTTAAAATAATTACATAAAGCTTCAACCGCGTTGATGGATTGAAAGGTTTTTTATTAATCAATTCGCGTAAGGTTTTATCATATAAGCTTACATCAAGTATGGTAAAGGTAATGTTGCTTTTGAGGATTGAAATTTTGAGACTTCATTAAATTAAAACGGTATTTAGGTTTAAATTGAACATGTATGCTTAAAGCTTGATTTTTAATATTTCTCCGTTATAAAATATAAATGCTCCGCTAAAGTCTATGTTTCCGCTAGACCCACCCCCTACTAAAGCACAAGGATAGGGGTTGTGTTTGTACAAAAGTTCTAAAAGAGAACTTTCGCTTTGACTTAAACCATCATAAATTAAATAATGCAAAGTATTTATGCAGTGTGCTTCAAAAGGTATATTTATAAATAAAACTTCTTTTTCTATCAGTTTTTTTCTTTCTGTATAATCTTTTATATCACTAAAAAGCTTGATTTTATTTGTGCAAAGATTTTCTATCATATCTTCACTAAAAAGTATCAAGCTTATTCCTTGGATATTTTGTTTATAAGGACTGTTTTCAATGTTTGAGTTAGAATCAAGGTTGCATAATAAATCAGTAGAACTGCTTAAGATGATATCACATTGCTCATTTATAGAATTTTGAATCTTATTGCTTATGATCGCTAGATTAAGTTGATTGACGCAAAGCCTATAATTAATTTTGGCTTGATGTTTATTGTTTTTAATTTTTCTTCAAGTTCATTTTATTGAAGATATAGAGCTTCTAAAACTTTTTTACTTCTTCTTTTTTTGTTGAGCTTTTATTTTTAAAATTAAAAAAACATCAATTTAACTCCATTAAAACTATTTTTTAATTACTAGTTAACTAAATCAAGACACCATAAATTAGGCATTTATTTGTAATTTTTATTATACCTTAAGTCATAAAAAATGCAATAAGTAAATTAAAATTTAGATATAATTGCAAATTATAATAATATTAATTAAGGATAAATTAAATATGATTGGAGATATGAATGAGCTTTTATTAAAAAGCGTTGAAGTATTGCCACCTTTACCTGATACTGTAAGTAAGTTAAGAAAATATGTGAGCGAGGCTAATTCAAATATAGAAACTATGAAAGTTGCTGAAATCATTTCAAGCGATCCGTTGATGACGGCTAAGCTTTTGCAATTAGCAAATTCTCCTTATTATGGTTTTACAAGAGAAATTACAACCATAAATCAAGTGATTACTTTATTAGGCGTTGGTAATATCATCAATATAGTTATGGCTGACTCCATTAGAGATAATTTTAAAATAGACGTTTCACCTTATGGTTTAAATACTCAAAATTTTTTAAAAACGTGCAATGACGAGGCAACTTTTATCGCAAATTGGCTTAATGATGAAGATAAAAAACTTTCTCATCTTTTAGTTCCTTGTGCAATGCTTTTAAGGCTTGGTATTGTTATTTTTTCAAATTTTCTTATACAAAATCATAAGGATAAGGATTTTTTAGCTTTTTTAAATAAAAATGAAAATCTTGCTTTAGCGGAGAATGAATTTTTAGGCGTAGATCATATTTCTTTCTTGGGATTTTTGTTACATCGTTGGAATTTTGATGATGTTTTGATTGAAAGTATATGTTTTGTTCGCACTCCTCATGCTGCTCGTGAAAAAGTGAAAAAATCCGCTTATGCTTTAGCAATAACAGATCATCTTTTTGCTCCGCATGATGGTTCTTCTCCATTTAACGCAAAAGCTGCAGTTGCTTTACTTAAAGAGGCAAAAACTCAAGGAATTAATTTTGATTTAAACAATCTTTTATCTAAGCTTCCTAACAAAGCTAAGGAAAATTTAAACAAAGAAGATTAAAGAGCCTTTTTAAGGCTCTAAATTGTAGTGATGAAAAGTTTAATCTTACCTCCTAATGAATTTTTAGATCACTATATTTTAAACGCTGAATTTCATCGTTTTGCTGGAATTTCAAAAAATGCTTATAAATTTTGGAAAAATGCAGAAATAGGTAGATATCAAGGAACAAGAATTATATTTTTGCATAGAAATTGCATTTTAGAAAAACATCAGCAAGCTTTAAGGCAATGTAGTGGTTTAAATGGTTTTGTATTGGCAAGTGCTTTTTGTTCTTTTACTGGATTAGCTCCCTCTCATTTAGTGGAAAAAAATAATTCTTCTATTTATAAACTTTTAGAGCTTAAGGAAATTTGTGGGATTAAATTTGTTAATTTAAAAAAATTTTATGATTTTTTAGGGCTAAATTATCATCAGCATATTTATATAGAAAAATGCCATTTTTTTAGCCCAGCTCCTTTTGAAAAGCGTATTAAAATCACTGAGAGTATGTGCGTTGGGTATTATTAAGATAAGAAAAAATAAATGCACATAGCAAAGCTATAATAGCCAAAAAGAAAACATAAAGTCCCAAAGAAAAACGCCAAAAATTACTTAAATTATTTAAGGCAAAACTATGCAAGAAAAAAGCAAGTTGCGGAGTTAAACCTCCAGCTATAGCATAAGCAATATTATATGAAAAAGAAAGTCCTGAAAATTTAATTTTTGCATCAAATACTTCACTCATTATTAAAGGGCAAAAATTCATCACTCCGCTAAAAAAACATACAAGTAAATATAAGCAAGCTACTAGGTTAAAATCAGCATTTTGTCTATATAAAGTATTAAAATAAAGCAAGCTTGCAATTCCAAAAAAAACACTAAAAAATACACAAGATTTAATAACGCCTATTTTATCCGCTAAAATTCCACTTATAATACACCCTAGGCAAATAAGCAAAATTCCACCTATTTGAAGATAGGTTTGTATAGAAGTATTAATTTGAAGTATTTTTGCCATATAACTAGGCATAAGCAAAATCATTACAACAATACAACCTGTCAAAACCCAAGTAATCATCATAGAAAGAACAATTCCCATTTTAGCTTTTTTAAACACTTCTTTTAAAGGAAATTTTTCTAAAGCCTTGTCTTTTTTCATTTGTTCAAAAACAGGAGTTTCTCTTAAAAATTTTCTCAAATAAGCAGAAATAATCCCAAAAATTCCACCTAAAAAGAATGGAATTCTCCAAGCCCATTCATGAAGTTCTTCTTGGGTATAAATTTTATTCATAATTAAAAAAACCAAACTACCTAATAAAATTCCACCTACAACCGAAGCGGTTAAAATTCCCAAATAAGTTCTTTTTTGACCTTGTGGTGCGTGTTCGTATACAAAAACCCAAGCTCCAGGGAGTTCCCCGCCTATAGCTATACCTTGACAAATGCGTATAAAAACTAAAAGCACAATACAAAGAAAACCTATACTTTCATAATTTGGAATAAAAGCTAGAGTAAAAGTTGGAATAACCATTAACAAAATACTAATCATAAACATTCTTTTGCGTCCAAATTTATCTCCAAAATGTGCCAGTATCACACCCCCTAAAGGACGTGCTAAATATCCAGCTGCAAATATTCCATAAGTATTAAACATTTGCCAAAAACTACTTAAATCTTTTGGAAAAAAGTTTGTTGAAATATAATTTGCAAAAAATACAAAAATAATAAAATCATAAAATTCTAAAGTTCCACCTAATGATGAAAGTCCTAAAACTTTTATATCTTTTTGGTTAAGGGTTTTGCTCATTCTTAATCCATCTCATAAAAATCATCATCATTGTTATCATCATTGTATTCATAATCATCATCATCGTAATTATAATTTTTATGGTGATTTTGTGGATATTCTTCATCTTCGTTTTCATAATCATCGTAATTTAAATCTTCTTCATCTTCATAAGTCATTGTTTCCTCCTTAAATAAAAATACAAAGCTTATTTTATCTTAAATTTGTTTGGTTTTGCTATAATTTTTATAATTTTTTAAAAGGTGAATTTATGAAATTAAGTCATTTAGATGAAAAAAATCATCCTAAAATGGTAGATGTAAGCGATAAAAATATTACTTTAAGAATAGCCACAGCTAGTGGTATAATATATATGAGTCAAGAAGCTTTTGATGTAATTAAAAACAATACCGCAAAAAAAGGTCCTGTTCTTCAAACAGCTATTGTTGCGGCTATAATGGGGGCTAAAAAAACAAGTGAAATTATTCCTATGTGCCATCCTTTGATGCTTTCTAAAGTTGAAACTAATATTGTGGAATTTGTTAAAGAATGTGCATTTAAGCTTATTGTAACAGTTAAGTGTGAAGGTAAAACAGGTGTTGAAATGGAAGCTTTAAGTGGAGTTAGTATAGGACTTTTAACTATATATGATATGATCAAGGCTATAGATAAATCAATGAGAATTACGGATATAGTGCTTGAAAGCAAAGAAGGAGGTAAAAGTGGTAAATTTGTGCGATCTTAAAAAAGAACCTCAGATCAATTATCCTACTTTTTGGGATTATAAGGTGATTTTTGAGGTGCATGTTAAGGCAAGTGAAATTTTTGAAGAAATTTTAGGTCAAAGAGAATATAAATTTAAACATTCGAATTCAAGTGCGAGTGGAAAATATCAAAGTTATTTGTTAAATGTTTATGTTGATAGCAAAAAAGATCGTTTGGATATATTTGATAAATTAAAAGCTAAAGCAAAATTTGTACTTTAAGAAAGAAGGAAAAATGAAAAATACTTTAATTATTTTTGAAAATTCTTTATCAAATCTCGGTAAAGATGAAGCAAGTGATTTACTTGAAGACTTGAGTTTTAATCTTGCGTATAAGCAAATTTCACATAATCCTCATGAAACAAAAAAAGTTTTAAATTCTCTTTTGGTTGAATTTTTAACTATTTTAAAAAAACTTGATTTTTTTGATGATGAAAATGTTACAAAGGTTATCAAAGCTTTGGTTAAGGCGAGTATTGTAGATGCTCAAAATTCGCTTTATGAGTATATTAGCGAAGCTGAATTATTAAACAAACAGATTGAAAATCAAAAGAATTTGATTAAAAATCAAATCAGCGATAATTTTTTTGAATTTGAGAATATTTTACAAGAATGTTCTTTTTGTGATGAATTTAGCGGTGGTTTAAATGATGCTATTTTATTTGATATAGAAATTCTTGGAATTTTAAAAGAAACCGCTGAAAGTGCTTTTTTAACTACATTAGAAAAGGCTGAAGATATAGAACTTACAAGTAGTGAAATAGCTAAAAATCTCGTATATAATGCCATTTGTGAAGCTCATTTTGAAAAAGAAAGAATTTTAAAAATTTCAAGTATTATTTTAAATACCGCTTTTGAAATAGCTAATGAATCTATGGCTTATGCAAAAGATCTTTGTTTAGGCGTGATTAAAGGCACAAGGGATGGTATTGTTTTGGCAATGGAAAAATTTAAAGCTTCATTAACTTATGCAAATTTTGAAGAAGATGTTAGTTTAAAAAGCAAAGAACTAATAGGTATAGAAGATGATTTTATTGCTCTTTTAAAAAAAGAGATTCAATTACAAAATGATCCTTGTAAGAGTATAGTTGAGAATTTGCTAGAACATGAACTTGATAATCTTTTTGCTAAATTTAGACGTCTTGCAGGTGAAAGCAGAGAGCAACTAATATTAGTTTTAAATGATATTAAGAAAAATCCAAAGATTAATGATTTTAACAAACTTACTCAAAGAAAATTAAATCGTTTTAAACAAGAAATTTTTGAATTAGAAAAAATTGCTAGTGAAAAATACAAAGATTTAAATTCCAAAAAAGCTAAAAAGCTCGGTGTAAGACTTTGGGAAAAAGCAAAAAAATTCGTTAAAAAATAATATCCCATTTTTGGGATATTAAATATCTATTTCTATACCTACAGGTGCGTGATCAGAGCCAAAAATATCGTCTCTTATGAAAGCGTTTTTAAGTTTATCTTTTAAACCCTTTGAAATGAAAAAATAATCAATCCTCCAGCCTACATTTCTTTCTCTTGCTTTCATTCTATAGCTCCACCATGAGTATTTTTCTTTGATTTCACCATTAATTTCTCTAAAAGTATCTATAAAACCAAGCTTTAGCAAATCATCAATCCAAGCTCTTTCTATAGGTAAAAAACCTGAAGTGTTGGCATTGGCTTTTGGATGAGTAAGATCGATTTCTTTATGAGCGGTATTGACATCACCACAAATGATAATTTCAAATCCATCCTTTAAAAGCTTATCCAAATACACTAAAAAATCTGCATAAAATTTCATCTTAAAATTTAAACGCTCTTCATCTTTTTGACCATTTGGAAAATAGATATTAAAAAGTGCAATATTTTTAAAGCGGTGTTCTAAAACCCTACCTTCTTCATCATCAAAAAATTCGCATTTTTTTACTTCGCTATTAAAATTACAAAGACTCATTACCCCAGAATACCCCGCTCTTTTAGCAGAATTAAAATACATGTGTTTAAAAGGATATTCATAAATTTTTTTAGGAAATTTATCTTCATGTGCTTTGATTTCTTGAAAACCTATAAAATCAATTTGTTCTTGTGCTATCCAATCAAGTGCATTTTTATCACAAATAGCTCTTAAGCCATTGACATTCCATGAAAGTAGTTTCATTATTTTCCTTAAAATTTTCATTAAAAGTGTAAATCATAACATAAAAAGATTTAAAACTACAATCCATTTAAAAAAATTCAATAAAATTAAAAGCTTAAATTTGGAGGTGGGATTTATATGCTTAGATTAACTTGGCTTCAGTTTACTTTTTTTAATTCTTTGATGATTGTATTGTTGAATTTTAATTTATTTTATTTTGTGTATGAAAAAAATACACAAAACTGGTTTATAACTTTTGTTTTTATTGTGGCCTATTTTGCCCTTGTTCACGTGATTTGCTCTTTGCTTTTTATAAAGTTTTTTACTAAATTTTTTTCTATATTATTTATAATATCATCTTTTTTAAGTGTTTACTTTATGAGTTTTTATGGGGTGCTTATAGATTCTGATATGATACAAAATGTTGTTCAAACAGATATCAAAGAAGTAAAAGATTTGTTAAATTTAAAATTAATCTTATTTGTTGTTTTGGCTTTATTGTTGGTTTTTTATGTTGTTAAAGTAAAAATTGATTATTATGGTAGTTTTAAATCCCATCTAAAAATTAAAATTATCAATATAATATCAGGTTTGATTGTTGTTTGTGCGGTTTTAATCCCTTTAAGTAAAACTTTCTTGCCTTTTTTTAGAAACTATAATGAAATAAGAATGTATAATACCCCTTTTTATCAAATTTATGCCGTATATCGCTATTATGTTCGTTTTGTAAAAGCTAAGCCAGAATTTAAAACTATAGCTAATGATGCTTATAGAGAAAACAATCACACTAAAAAACTTTTAGTTTTGGTAGTGGGTGAAACCGCTAGAGCGGCAAATTACTCTTTGGGTGGATATGCTAAAAATGATACCAATTTTTATACCAAAAAAGATAATGTAGTGTTTTTTGATAATTTTTCATCATGTGGAACAGCAACAGCGGTAAGTTTACCTTGTATGTTTTCTATTTCTAAGCGTGAAAATTATTCAAGTTCAGAATTTCAAGAAAATGCGATGGATGTGCTTTATAAAACAGGTGTAGATACTGCATGGTTTGATAATAATTCTGGTGGTTGTAAAGGGGTTTGTGATAGATTAGCTTATAAGCAAAAGCTTTCTAGTGATTTGGATGAAAATTTACTCGCTCCTTTTAAAGAAAAATTAAATCATTTAAGTGATCAAAATATAATAGTTCTTCATTTGCAAGGTTCTCATGGGCCAACTTATTATAAACGCTATCCAAGTGAATTTAAAAAATTCACTCCAACTTGTGATACTAATGAGCTTTCAAAATGTGATAGCGAGGCTTTAATCAACACTTATGACAATACTTTACTTTATACAGATTATCTTTTAAGTGAGATTATAAAACTATTAAAAGAGCAAAAAAACTATGAAAGTTCTTTGTTTTATCTTTCAGATCATGGCGAAAGTTTGGGTGAAAATAATATTTATCTTCATGGTATGCCTTATGCTATAGCGCCAAGTTATCAAACCCATATCCCTGCTATTTTTTGGAGTAATGATGAAAAATTAATGAATTTAGCTAAAGAGCATAAAGGTTTAAAACTTTCTCAAGATAATCTTTTTAGTACTCTTTTAGGATATTTTGATGTAAAAACAAGTGTTTATGAGCCAGAATATGATTTATTAAATCCTAAACTTAAGGCAAATCCATGAAGCCTAAATATCATTTTTTAAATAATGCAAGATATGCTTTAGAAGGGATTTTTGCTTTATTTAAAAATGAAACGGCATTTAGAATTGAACTTTGCATTATTATCCCAGCGATAATTTGTAGTTTTTTCTTAAAAGTTAGTTTTTTGGAGCATTTATTGTTGGTAAGTGTTTTAATGCTTATTTTAATTATCGAGGCTTTAAATTCGGCTATTGAAGCTTGTGTTGATTTGATTACAAATGAATGGCATGAAAAGGCAAAAATTGCTAAAGATTGTGCGAGTGCGGCAGTGTTTTTTAGTGTGCTTTTAGCTCTTTTTGTTTGGAGTTTTATTTTATATAGCATTTACTTATGAAATTTGAAAATTTAATACAAGAAATTTTGGGAAAAAAGCGTTTTGAATTGTTAAAATTTTTATGCGAAAATGCTGATGAAAATGGTTTTATTATGATTAAAATCAGTGAGCTTGAAGAAAAATTAAACCAAAGCAAGCCCACTATCATCGCTACTTTTAAATTTTTAGAAGAAAAAAAGCTTTTTAAGCGTCTTAAAAATGGATTTTATCAGCTAAAAATATAGGAGATGATTATGAAAATTAAAAATCCACTTGATATGCATTTACATTTACGCGATGAAAGTATGCTTGAGCTTGTAGCTCCTTTTAGTGCAAAAGACTTTAAGGCAGGGGTTATCATGCCAAATTTAATCACCCCACTTACTGAAATAGATGTATTAAAAGCTTATAAAGAACGCATTTTAAAAGCATGTAAAAATGAAGATTTTACGCCTTTGATGACTTTATTTTTCAAAGACTATGATGAGCAATTTTTAGAAAAAGCTAAAGACGAGCTTTTTGCTATCAAGCTTTATCCTGCAGGCATCACTACCAACTCAGATAATGGAATTTCAAGTTTTGATATAGAAAAGTTAAAACCTACATTAAATACTATGAGCGAATTAAACATACCCTTACTTGTGCATGGAGAAACCAATGATTTTGTCATGGATAGAGAAGCAAATTTTGCCAAAATATATGAAAAATTAGCTAAAAACTTTCCAAAATTAAAAATTGTAATGGAGCATATTACCACTAAGGTTTTGTGTGATTTATTAAAAGATTATGAAAATTTATACGCAACTATCACTTTGCATCATTTGATGATAACGCTTGATGATGTAGTGGGTGGTAAAATGGATCCACATTTATTTTGCAAGCCTATTGCAAAACGCTATGAAGATAAAGATGCTTTATGTGAGCTTGCTTTTAGTGGCTATGAAAAGGCTATGTTTGGAAGCGATAGCGCGCCTCATCCATTGCACACTAAAGAATGTTGTGGTTGTGCGGCTGGAGTTTTTAGCGCACCGGTGATTTTACCTGTATTAGTTGAACTTTTTGAAAAACATTCAAATGAAACAAATTTACAAAAATTTATTTCAGATAATGCTTGCAAAATCCATAATCTTAAATTTGAAAAAGATAAAATCGTCATCTTAGAAAAACAAGAATGGCAAGTAGCGCAAAAATACGGCGATGTAGTGCCATTTATGGCAGGGAAAACTTTAAATTTCAAAGTCGCAAATTAAAGGAAATTAATGCTAAAAGCTTATCTAGAAAACATAAAAGATATTTCTACAAATGATAAAGAACACACGCATAGAACAGCTTTGCAAAATTTATTGCAAGCTATAAAAGATAATCAAGACAAGCAAAATAAAATCTCTATCAAACAAGAACCAAATAACGACAAAGAAGGTAGAGGTGCTCCGGATTTTTTGATTACAAAAGATTTTTTAACTTTAGGTTATATTGAAAACAAAAGAGTAAATGCAAATCTTGATAACATCATAAAAAGCGATCAAATTTTAAAATACACAAAATTAAGCCCAAATATCATTCTCACAGATTATTTAAGATTTATATTATTAAGTTTAAATGATAAAAATGAAATTATCATTTGTAAAGAAGTAAAAATTTGCTCTCTTGATGAGATAAAAAGAGTTATTAAAAATCAATCTTTGCTAGATACTAAAACACAAGAGTTAAACGAACTTTTTAGCATATTTTTTTCTAAAATCCCAAATCCCATAAATTCAGCTTTAGATTTTGCAAACCATCTAAGCCTAAGAACAAGAATTTTAAAAGATGAGCTTTTATTATCAAGCAAAAATGAAACTTTATTAAGTTTATTTAACACCTTCAAAGAAACACTTTATAAAGAATTATCCTATGAAGAATTTTGCGATTCTTTTGCGCAAACTTTAACTTATAGCTTATTCTTAGCAAAATTAAATAACGATACCGCAAAAGAAATAGATCTAAACAATGCTAAAAAATTCATACCAAAATCATTTCCATTGATTCGTTCTATGAGTGGATTTTTAGATGATAGTTTTGAAAATTTAGAAAATATAAAATGGCTTTTAGAAGAAATCATAAACATTATAAATCATATAGACATTACAAGCATTATTAAAGAATTAAACAAAACAGGCGAGAAAGACTTATTTAATCGTCCTACTATTTTATCTACTCACAAAGATCCTTATTTGCACTTTTATGAAACATTTTTAGCAAGCTATGATCCAAAGCTTAGAGAAGTAAGGGGAGTATATTATACTCCTGCGCCTGTAGTAATTTTCATCATAAATGCCATAGATGAAATTTTAAAACAAGATTTCAATCACAAAAAAGGATTAAGTGAAGCTTTAGATAAAAATATAACCTTACTTGATTTTGCCACAGGCACTG
The DNA here is from genome assembly GCF_002383835.1 of Campylobacter sp. 107. NCBI lineage: Bacteria > Pseudomonadati > Campylobacterota > Epsilonproteobacteria > Campylobacterales > Campylobacteraceae > Campylobacter > Campylobacter sp. 107. The sequence goes on along the minus strand of NZ_NXBA01000010.1, from coordinate 2,959 downwards.
GCACCTTTTTACTTGAAGCTTTTAGAAAAGCTTTAGAACCTATAAGTAAAAATAGCGTTAATTACAATCCAAAAGCTTTGATAGATAAATTTTGCGGTTTTGAATTTTTAATAGCCCCTTACACCATAGCACATTTAAAAATTTCTCAAAGTTTTAAAGAAGAATTTAACTCTCCATTAAACGATGATGAAAGTCTTAAAATAGCACTAACAAATACTTTATATTTTAAAAGCATATCCAAAGAACAAAATGATCAAAACACGCTTTTTACTCTCATTGATCTAACAAGAGAATTTAAAAAAGCACAAAAAATAAAAGAAGAACAAATTCTAATCATCACAGGCAATCCGCCTTATAGTGGAGCAAGTAGCAACAAAGGCTTATACGAAGATGAGATTAAAATAAGCTATGGTTTAGAACCAAGCAAAGCAAATCTTAGCAAAGAACAAAAAAAATATATAAATTTATATTTTCAAGAAAAAACTAAGCAAAACACAAACACTTTTAAAGCTATATATGAAAAACACAAACTAGAAAATGAAAAAAATCCAAAATGGCTTTTAGATGATTATGTAAAATTCATACGCTTTGCCCAAAGCAAAATAGACTCTCAAGAAAGTGGAATTTTTGCTTTTATTTCAAATAATAGCTTTTTAGATAATCCTACCTTTAGAGGTATGAGATATTCTTTAATGCAAAGCTTTGATAAAATTTATATACTTAATTTACACGGCGATACTAGAAAAAAAGAAAAAGCCCCTGATGGAAGCAAAGATGATAATGTCTTTGATATCATGCAAGGTGTGAGTATAAATATCTTTATAAAACAAAATTCAAAAGCTCAAAATACAAAAATTTATTATCATGATTTATACGGCAAAAGAAAAGATAAATACGAATTTTTATATGAAAATGACTTAAATTCTATAAAATGGACTTTGGTAAAAAACAACGAGCCTTTTTATCTTTTTTTACCACAAAATAATGATTTATTAGAAGAATACAACAAAGGCATAAGCGTAAAAGATATGTTTATGTTATCAGGTGTAGGAATTTGCTCAAAAAGAGATAATATAGTTTTTCATAATAACAAAGAAAATCTAACGCAACTACTTAAAGACTTTAATACAAAAACTAAAGATGAGTTATATAAAATTTATGATATTGGTGAAGATTCTAGGGATTGGAAATTAGATTCTGCTATAAAAGCGGTTAATAAAAATTGCGATAATTTAGAAAATTTTATAAAAAAATGTCATTATCGTCCTTTTGATAAAAAATGGACTTATTATATAGAAAATTCAAAAGCCTTTATGGCTTATCCTGTTTATGATATTTTTGAGCATTTTTTAGAAAATGAAAATATAGGATTAATTTGCGACAGAGGAACAAAATTAAATAATATTGATAATATTTTTATTAGTAGCAAAATCATAGATTTACATTTAGTGGGTAGTGGTAGCTATATTTATCCACTTTATCTTTACCCTACAACTAGAAGTAAAAAATTCCTAAAAAAAGAAAATCCAAATTTTAACGAAGAAAATTTCACCTCAAAAATAGAAAATTTCAAAGAAAGCTTTAGAACTTTCATAGATGAGTTTTATAAAGAAAAATTCTCACCAGAAGACATACTAGGCTATATCTATGCTGTGCTTTTTCATAAAATTTATAGAGAAAAATACTTTGATTTTTTAAAAATTGATTTTCCAAAAATTCCTTTTACAAAAGATAAAAATACTTTTAAAAATTTAAGCAAACTAGGCTTAAAACTTATAAATTTACATTTATTGAAAAATGATGAGTTAGATTTTAATGTAGGTGAAGCCTTGTTTAAAGACATTAAAAATAAAAATTTAAAAATACAAAAAATCAAATACAACAAAGACACAAAAGAACTTTTCATAAACGAAAGCTTGTATTTTACTAAAGTAAGTCTTGAAATTTATGAGTTTAAAATAGGCGGTTATGCTGTGCTAGATAAATACTTAAAAAGCCACAAAGAAGAAGACATAGATCATAAGCATTTTACCTTAATCATACAAACTTTAGATGAAACTTTAAAAATTCAAGATGAAATTTCAAAAATCAATCTTAGCTAGTATATACTAGCTAATGATTAAAAGTTTTATCTTAGCCTCTATAATCTCTTCTACTTCATCTTTTACAAAGCTTTCTAACTCTTGTTTGTTTGTATTAATACCATTCATACTTAAATGCCACAAAGCATTTTCTATCGCACTTTGTTTGTCTCTTTTTACCACTCTAGTTTCGTTAAAAATTTCATACTCATAAGGGATATTTTGTGTATTTAAAAAACCTTGCAAATCACTTTCATAAAAACCTTTAAAATGCGTGTTAAAATGCTCAAATATAGGATCTAAAAAGCTACTTTTACGCCTACTTGCCCAGCCTAAATACACTTTTTTAGAAGCTAAGTTTAAAAAAGCTTTATAGTCTTTTTCATTTTGTAAAGCAGGAGACATACTTAAAAAGGCTAAGTCAAATTTTGTGTTATTATTTTTATAAAAGCTTTCAAAGTCTAAATTCAGGGTTTTTACATTTGATATGGTATGAGTTTTTGCATCTTCTTGTAAAATTTCAAGCATAACATTTGCACTATCTAGAGCTAAAATTTCTTTAGCTTCTTTGGCTAAATGTAAAGTCCAAACCCCAGTTCCACATCCTATATCTATAATACTTTTATCTTGAAAGGAAATCTTTAAATTTTGTAAATATTCAAAAGTTTGTTTTTGCATAGTGTTTAAAGTGTTTTGATATCTTGCGTAAGTTTTAGCCTTTTTATCCCATAAATTCATATACTTTCCTTTATAAAATATACAAAATCATAGCATAAATTTTTAAAATTCAAGCCCAAAGAAAGGGCTTGAATGATTAATTAAAACCTTTTCTTCTTAACATCTTCTAAGATATTATTAGCTATATCACTTACTGTACT
>NZ_NXBA01000009.1:0-54699 GCF_002383835.1 Campylobacter sp. 107 | reverse complement strand
AAACGATACTTATTTAAAAGCAAGAAAAGAACTTTATAAAAGTATTGATGAATTTAAAAAACTTGGCTTTAAAGATTTAGAAAATGCTTATCAAACTTATATGAATTCTTTGATTGTAAATAAAGAAATAAATAGTAAAGACGAAACAATAAATAAAAATAAAAACAAAGAAATAAATAAAAATTTAAATCAAGATGAAAATTCAAATCAAGAAAGTGATACAAAAGAAAATACAAATAGCACAAAAGAACAAGATTTTTATCTTTTATCTTCTCATTCTAAAAACCTAAACCATTTCATCTTAGAAAATAAAGACAAAAATAAAAAAATTATCTTTTTAAATAATGCTTCATCGATGTCAAATTTAATCCATATTTATGATAGTCATTGCGATATTTTTATTAAAAATGAATCTTTACTTGACATTAAAAGAATAGAAAAAGAATATGATATTAAATTTAAAGAATTTAGCACAAGAGTATTTTTTTATGAAAAACTTCTTTTAGGTGCAAAAGAAAATAATGAGTTTTCATTTGAAGATAAAGAAGAAAATTTGCTTTATTATTTTAAATACGATAAAGAGGATTTAAATTCTCTAGGGGATTTGAATATAAAATATAACAATCATAATGCAAAGATTAAAAATTATTCTAGTAGTTATTGTAAGTATTATTGTAAAATAGCTTAATTTAGGATTATAAATGAAAAAACTTTTTTATAGACTTAAAAGATTTTATATACCCTGTATTATATTAATCATAATACTTGCCGTGCTTGCAAAATTACTTTATTCTCCTTTATATACGATTTATTGGGGAATGTATCATCATCCTAAGGCTCAATTAAATTTTAAAAATTTTGAAAAAATGACTTTAAATCCAAGTCCTAAAGATATGATTAAAATTGTAGATGATTATCAGCCTAAACTAGAAGACTTTAAAGATTTAAATGCAAAAATGCAAAAGGCTATTTTTGATTTTAAGGTGGCTAAATTCTTTGGATTTGAAGATAGGTATTGCCAAAATTTTATTCAAAGCAACATTGATATTTTTATCTTTCTACATGGTAGAGAGCAAACCTATTTTAATTATCTTAATTTCATAAGCGATTTAAACTCAAATGAAAAACAAAAATACCTAAACTTAAGAGCCTCTACTAAAGATTTAGAAAAACAAATTTTTGAAGAAAAACTTAAATTTATAAAGCACTATGAAGAATTTTATGATTATTTAGATAGTATAGGTTATTTGGATAAGGGAGCTTGGTATAAAGCTATGGCTCTTTACTCAAAAGTATCAATTCAAGGAATGTTTTTACTTTACAACACCCAATTATGTTCTTTTAAAGACAAATTGACAATATTCAAACAAGTGAAAGAAAGTTATAATATACTTAAAAAATTAGATACACTAGAATTTTCTAATGAAGAAATAAATAAAAAGTGGAAAAGTAATCATAAAGCAATAATAATCTTTATAGGTAATTATTTAAACAAAATCCAAAAGGCCTTAGATGAATGCAAATGAAAATAATACCACTATTAATATTAAAGAAAATATAAAAGAAGCCTTAAGAGAAGGGCAAGAAATTGTAGAAAGTGATATAAGGAATACGATAAATGTCTATTTATAAAGAATGTGAAGTTTGTAAAACAAAAATCAATAAATTACAAAATATTTGGAATATATTCTCAGGCAAATTAGAAATAAAATGCAAAAATTGCAAAAGTAAATATGGTGTTTCTAGTAAAGTTATAGATTGGGTGTATAGTATTTTTTGTGAAAACTTATTACTCTTTCCACCAATTGTATTTTTAAATTTCATATATTTAGGTAGATATTTTTCAAAATATGGATTATTTGAAATGATATGTTATTTATCAATAATCATTCTTTTTAGTAGAAAACTAATAAATATTGTTTTACTTCTTCTTTGCAAATTAAAAAGGATAGAAAATGAGAGATAAATTTTTAAAAAGAGTATTAAAATTATGTTTTTTTACATTTTTTATTTACAACACCGCTTATGCTTTGTGTACTGATGAGTTGAGCGATGAGGATTTAAAATTTATACAAAATACAAATTTCAATCAAGTTAATTTTAAATGTAATATAAACAATCAAACATACTATTACAACAATCTTACTCGAAAAGAATATTTACAAAACTTAGAAGAACTTAAGGCGATTTATTTTAATCTGAACAAAAAAGAATTAAAAACACTAAGCTATATCATCTATATTAATGAAGCACTTTTTTATCTAAAACTTGATTTGAATTTTTTTAAAAACTTTTTTTCTGTGCAAAAAAACGATATTTCAAACCTTGAAAGCTTAAGAAATTCTCATTATAAGCAAATAGAAAATAGTCTGACATTAAATCAGAAAGAAAAATTACAAAACTCTTTTGTTTTAGCAGATCAAATTTTGCAAAAAACGCAATTGCAAAGGATTATATTGATATTTCTTCCAATCTTATAGAGCAGAGCAAACAAGAAAATAAAGAAATTTTAAAGTATATTGAAAGTTCAAACAAAGATATCTTCTCTCTTAAAAATATCAATCAATTAACCTTTCTTTATAATGCAAATTTACTTATAAATGAGGCTAAAAATTATCCACAAAGATCAGCTCTTGCCTATGATAAAAATGAAGCATTAAAACTTTTAGAAACACTTTTAAAAACAATGAATAAAATTTCAAATAAAGAAGATAAACTCGTGCTTTTGCAAAATGCTTTAATTACTTACAATAAAGCAATATCGAGCTTAGATATTGATTTACCACTAAATGAACAAAAATATAAAAAAATAATCAAAAGAAAAGAATATATTATTTTAATGGGACGATTTTTTCAAAGCGATGCGTTTACTTATTTTAACACCAATCTAAAAAGAAAATTTGATTTTAAGGATGATTTTATTCAAATTTTTCCAAAAAGAACGAGTGAAATTTTAAAACTCATTGCAATTTACAATCAAACAAAAAAACTTTAATACTTACAAAAGAAGCTTTAAAATATAAGGAATAAATATGTCAGACAAAAATGACTTAATAATACCCGAAGAGATTAGACAAGCTTGGGATGAAATAGAACCTATTTTAGATTATGGAAATACTATTTTAGAAACTTTCAATTCTTGCGGATTAATTTGCAAAAAAATTCCTATTACTGGCGATATTATCAATTTTATTTTGGTTTGGGATGAAGAAAAAAGCGTATACTACTTTGCCTTATAGTCAAGGATATATTAACCAAGCCCATTTTTGAGGCAACTAGAGTGAGCTACATGCGGTACCAAACAAACTTACAACTAATTTCTCCTTTCTATAGTTTTATTTTTCTTTTTAATTAGTAGGTTTTCTTGTTAAATTCTCAAAATTGCTTTCAATTTTTTTGTATTTTTATAAAATAGTCTTGTATTTTATCTACATTAATACTTCCAATAATATCAGCAATAAATTCACTTAAATCTATTTTACTAAAATCTAACTTTTGAAATTCTTCTGGAGTAAATCCTCTATAATCAGGACTCTTTGGAGAACCCCAACCTCTTTTAATTTGTGGGCGTCCTTGCTCATTAAATATTCTTGCTAATTTTGAGTTAAAACAACAATATGTTTTTTATGCTGAATACAAGTTATGAATTTATTTTTTAGAGCAATATTCACCAACTTCTACACATCTATTTTACTTATTGAGTTTTACTAGCTTTTTTTATCTTCTTTGTAAGGTATAAGCCCTATAAATACTTTATCTTTATCGCAGCAACCACCTTCCTCTCTAGTTAAGCCAAAAAATTTGTCTTTAGAGCGACATCTTTTATCTTTTTTTTATTAAAGATAAAAATTTATCCTCTATAAGAACCATCATCTTCTCAACCATTATTATTTTCATCATTAATACCAACTTAAGTATCTTCATATTCAATATCGCTAGTGCTTTTTAAAACACAACTATTACATTTAGAATAGTTATTGTTTTAAACATACAATATCTTTACTAGCTTCTAAAACTATCTAAAGCATCGCATTCATATTTTATTTTGCCAACATAAACAGGATATAAAATAAAATATTTAATATAGCATAATGTAGAATATAGATATTAGAAAAAAATTAAATGGTAATGATTTTAAAAAATGTTTATAGCTTTGAAAAAAATAGCTAAAATTATACAAGAGGTTAAATCTTTAAAATGAGATTTAACCTACTTTAGCAATTCATATAATAACAAATATTCTATTTTAGAATTTAAATCCACAATATTCTTTCCTTGAAATTCACACTCTAAAAATTTTAATATATCACCTATTTAGCAAAACAATATCACTTTTTAACATTTTTACAATAAAATACAAAGTATGTGCAAATAAAAAAATATTTCATTAAAGTATAGATATTGATGAGTTTGGTTGGTAAATTATATGGCGACCTCGGGCACCACTTATTTTTTGCGGGAATAGCTCAGGGGTAGAGCACAACCTTGCCAAGGTTGGGGTCGCCGGTTCGAATCTCGTTTCCCATTCCATAGAATAAAAAATATAAAATCTCTTTAATTATAAATTCTCGCTTTTTTCTAATACTAAAAAATACTCATTTTCTAGAATTTCAAGTTCTTTTTGCATTACTTCAAGCTCTTGATAAAGCTTGTTAATACCTATTTCTTGATATACATTTGGATCGGATAAATCTTGATTTAATTTAGCTATCTTTTGCTCTAAAAAATCTATTTTTTCAGGATGGTTTTTTAATATCTCATTTTCTTTGTAGCTCAATTTTTTGGAACTTTTTTCTTTTTGGTTATTATTTTGCTCTTGGGTTTGAAGCTCTAAAGCAAAATTATCCAATTCTTCAATTTCTTTTTCATTTTCAAGATATTCAGTATAAAGAGTGTGTAAAATATTTATATATCCATTTCCCTCAAAAGCATAAAGTTTTGTTGCGATTTTATCAACAAAATATCTATCGTGTGATACTAGCAAAATAGCCCCTTCAAAACTAAGTAAGTATTCTTCTAATATATTAATTGTAGCTATATCAAGATCATTAGTTGGCTCATCTAAAATCAAAACATCATATTCTTTAATAAAAAGCAAGGCTAAAGCAACGCGATTTTTCTCTCCGCCACTTAAAAGATCCACGCTTTTATCTAAAAATTCCTTAGGAAATAGAAAATTTTTCAAATATCCATAAACATGCATATTTTTACCACGAACTTCAACCCTATCTCCACCATTGGGACAAAAAATTTCAAGCAAGCTTTTATCAGAATTTACCAAGCTTCTAGCCTGATCAAAATATCCTATCTTAAGCTCTCCGCGTTTTATTTCACCGCTATCTTGTTTTATTTGCCCTAGAAGAATTTTTAACAATGTTGATTTCCCACAACCATTTCTTCCTACGATAGCTATGCGTTCACCTTGTAAAACACGCGTTGAAAAATCTTTAAAAAGATTTTTATTGTTTATATTTTTGCTTATATTTTTAAGCTCAAAAAGCATTTTTTTACGATTGATCGTTTTTTCTCCATTAAAATTTAAAGCTGCTCTTGAAATTTCAAGTTTCAAGCGTTTGATTGCTCCAGGATTTTTTTTCGCTTCTTCACGCATTTTAAAAATGCGTTCTTTTCGTCCTTCATTTCTTTTAAGTCTTGCCTTAACCCCTCTTCTAAGCCATTCTTCTTCGTTTTTTAATTGCTTTAAAAGAGTTTCATGGCTCTTAGCAAGGCTTTGCAAAATTTGTGTTTTTTTCTCTAAATAGTTTGCATATCCGCCTTTAAAAATACTAAGCTTACCCTGCTCTACTTCTACACACTTGTGTGCTATAGCGTCAATAAAATATCTATCATGGGAAATAAAAATCACACACATCTTTGAATTTTTTAGCAATTCTTCCAAAAAGCTTGTCATATATACATCTAAATGATTAGTTGGTTCATCAAGCAATAAAATATCAGGATTTTTTAGTAAAAGTATGCAAAGCCCAACGCGGCGTATTTCTCCACCACTTAAAGTAGATATAATGCGATTTTCATACTCAAGTAAACTAAATTCTTTTAAAACGCGTATTATTTTAGATTCTATACTCCAAGCATCTTTACTATCAATCAAAGTCATAAGCGTATCTATTTTTTTAAGATAATCTTTATTACTAGGATCTTCTTCTAATTTTTTATGCAGTATTTCATATTCTTCCAAGGTATTGTAAATTTCTACAAGCTCTTGCTTGATGGCTTCTTTTACGCTTAAATTTGCATTAAAATCAACGGTTTGTGAAAGCATGGCTATGCTTTTTCCATTTTGTCTTATTATTCTACCGCTATCTAAAGGAAGTGTGCCTAAAAGCATTTTTAAAAAAGTAGATTTTCCTTCTCCATTTTTGCCTATAATAGCAATCTTTTCTCCCTCGTTTGCGCTAAAATTTACTTCATTTAAAACTATTTTGTCTCCAAATTTTTTTGAAGCTTCAATTAAATCTATAAGAGCCATTTTTTATCCTTGACTGAGTTTAAAGCTAAAACTAGAACCATAACCTAAAGTGCTAGAAATTTCAAGATAACTTTTATGTATATTTAAAATTTTCTTTACTAAAAAAAGTCCCAAACCAAAAGAATTATCACTTTTTACATCAATTTTATAAAATTTTTTTGTAATCAATTTTATTTTATCTTCTTCTATGCCTTTTCCAAAATCTTGCACTATTATCTTTTGATCTCTTGCCGTTAAAATGACTTCTTTTTGACTATATTTTAAAGCATTAGAAAGCAAATTTATAATCACTTGCTCGATTAAAAATTCATCGGCCTTAACTTTCGTGCTTTTACCTTGCAATGCAACTCTTTCAAAGCCTGGGTTTTTAGTGATTTTTTCACATAGAGAAAAAAGATCAAATTCTTGCATCTGCAAGGCTTCACTATTAAGATTAAAAACAAAATTAAGCTTATGGGTTAAAGCATTAAGTTTAACGCTTTGACGTGAAATTTTTTCTAGTAATTCCTTTTTTAATTTTTTATCTTCCAATTGCTCATCTTTTAGCATCTCTAAGCTAAGATCAATCACGCTTAATGGATTTTTAAGCTCATGAGAAATAGCAGAAATCACGCTAGCAAGCTGAGTATTTTTTAAAGTGATTTTATCGCTTTGTTTTTTATTTTTTTGGGTATTCTTTAGAATTTTATCTTTAGTTTTTAAAAGTTTCTCATTTAGTAAATTAAATTCTTTAAACATTCCTTTTTCTAATATAACAACTTTATGATCCCCTATAGAATCCAAAAAATCCAAAATTTTATTAAAATTTTTCTCTATTCTTCTACCTAACAACAACATTAAAATAAAAACAAACAGCAAGCATACTCCAAAACCGATTGCCATTTTTGTCCAAAAAAGCTCTAAATCTAAAAAACGAGGATAAACAATAATAATATATTTATATCCTTTGTAAATAAAGCTTTTAGTGAGAATTTTTTTTGAATCGAAATTTAAAATTTCTCCTTCTTTAAGATTAGAAAAAAAATCAGGATTTTTTACAGAACTTATTTTCATATCATTGTTTAGGATAATAAAATCAGCCCTAGTATCTTTAGCAAAATCCTTAATATTAGCATCATTTAAATGCTCTAAGAGGGAAAATTTTAAAACATCATCAAGGCTTTTGATTTTTTGTTCATATTGTTTTATAAGCAAGAAATTAAGATAAGAGTTAGTAAAAGTATAAAAAATAAACCCAAAAATCAAAGCCAATACAACAAAAAAAACTATAAAAATATTTTTAGTTTTTAGCATAATTTATAGCCAACACCCCTAACACTTATAATATGATCTTTTAGTTTTGGAAATTTATTTCTAAGTCTTGTTAGAGCTATATTGATTGTTTTATCACTTGTAGTATCATCTTTCCAAACGCTTTCGCTTAAAAATTGTCTAGTAAGCAAGGTATTTGGATTTTCAAAAAAATATTTTAAAAGCTCATAGTCAAGATTTGAGATTTCTAATTTTTGATTTTTGTAAAAGAATTCATAATTAGCCAAATCTAAAATAAAATCACCAAAAGATAGTTTTTCTTCTTCTTTTTTATGGCGTTTTAAAATTGCTTTAATGCGAAGCAAAAGCTCATTAAAATCAAAAGGTTTACAAACATAATCATCACAACCACTTTCAAAGCCTTCGAGCAAATCTTGATGCAAAGCCTTGGCTGTAAGAAAAATAACTGCTTCTTTATATCCTTGCTCTCTTAAATCTTGAATTTTTCCTAAAGAATCTCCACTGGGCAAATTTCTATCGACTATTAAAAGATCGATTTGCTCATTATCGAGCAAATCTTCAACTCCAAAAAAATCCGCTAAAGATATAACTTCATAACCACTAGATTTTAACTTTAAAACAAGCAGTTCGTTTAAATCTATATCATCTTCTATAATTAAAATTTTAAATTTCAACATATTGGACAAATACACACGCCTCTAATTGTTTTAGTTCATCTAATACTTCTTTTTGAACTTTTTCATCAATCAAAACAACAGCCAAAGCATACCCAAAACCATCTCTACCAAGCCTAAAATCAGCTATGTTGATATTTTTAGCTGCCAAAACGGAACTGATTTTAGCTATAACTCCTGGTATGTCTTTGTTTTTAAAAATAATCATTTTTCCCTTTGGCTTAAAATCAGTTTTAAAGCCATTTAATCCAACTATGCGTTGTTCATTTTCATTAAACACTGTTCCTGAAACACTGGTATTTGAATTTTCGGTGATAATTTTAACGCTAAGTTTATTATTATAACCACTATTTGGAAGAGTTTCGCAAGATAATTCAACTCCTTTTTCTTTGGCAACAAATTCTGCATTAACATAATTAATTTTCTCTCCTAAAATTCCACCCAAAGCACCAACAGCTGCAAAAGTTAGCATAGAATTTGCATACTCACCAATAATTCCTTCAGCCTCTAATTTAATACTTTTTATAGGATTTTTATCAATTTGAACAGCTAAAAAAGCCATTTTAGAAACAAGTTCTATATAAGGAGCTACAAAAGGTGGTAAGTCTTCAGTTTTAATTGGTAAATTTAAGGCATTAGGATAAGCCACGCCTCGTGCTGCACTTAATGCTTGCTCACAAGCTTCTCTTGCGATATTGTCTTGACTTTCTAAAGTATTTGCTCCTAGGTGAGAAGTAACTGAAATATTTTCAAAGTCTAAAAGAGGATGATTGGTCGCGGGTTCTTTATCGAACACATCTATACCAAGCCATGCTATTTTACCACTTTTTAAACCTTCATATAAAGCCTCTTCTGTGTATAATCCTCCGCGAGCACAATTTATTAATCTTATTCCATCTTTCATTTTTGCAATTTCTTGCTTTCCTATTATACCATTGGTTTCTTTGGTTTTTGGTGTGTGAATAGTAATAAAATCACTTTTTTCTAAAATTTCATCCAAATTTTTTGCTTGCTCCATATCTAAATCTGTAATCTTAGAAGCAGAAATATACGGATCATAGGCTAAAATTTTCATACCAAATACTTTAGCACGGATAGCTACTCTTGAACCTATATTTCCAAAACCTATAACCCCTAGCGTTTTATTCATCAATTCAATGCCATACCATTTTTCTCTTTCCCATTTTCTTTCAATTTTTAAAAAATTATGAGCATTGACAAAGCTTCTAGCTGATGTTAAAAGATGTGCCATTGTTAGTTCAACTGCGGCAATAGTATTTGCAGTTGGGACATTCATCACAATCACTCCTCGTTTAGAACACTCTGGAATATCAACATTATCTACGCCCACCCCAGCACGCACAAGCGCTTTTAATTTTTTGGCATGATTTAAAAAATTTACATCTACATCCGTAGAACTTCTAGTAATTGCAACTTCAACATCGCTTAGCATTTGCATAAGTTCATCTTTTGGAAATTTTGCAGCTTCTATAAGCTCAATATCTTCAGCTTTTCTTAGAATATCGACACCTTTATCCAAAATAGCATCACACACTATAATCTTTTTTTTCATAACCAAATTTCCTTTACTTCTGTATTTATTTTATATTTTTTTAATTCTTTGATAATATCATCTATAAGTTTTTCATTGCCTGTATCCAAGAAGATTTCTGGACTATCGCCAGATTTAAGAAGAAAATACTTCACATTAAAAGAATTTAAAGTCTGCCTTAAGCAAAACATAGAATAAATATCATATTTTCCAACTATAAGCTGATAATATTTATTTTTCTCCTTAAGCTCGCTAGTATCTACATCAAAATATAAGGTAAATTTTTCTGCTGCTGGGGTAAAATCTCTTGTAGGCCATTTTGCTAATTCTTCTTGCCATGAAAGATCTTGATTTTGGGTTTGAATGCTTGGCTGCGTATTTGTATCTTTAGCAAATTGTGGAATAAAATTTACATTAGCTTTAAATTGCCAAAGCAATGTAAAAACAACAGCAAGCAAAATGAGTAATAAAATACTCAAAATGCTTATTGTAATGTATTTTTTCATTAAGCTAGCTGATCTTTAATGATATCACCTAAAGTTACTTTATCATCATTATTGATTTCATTAAGAACTTCTCTTTCTTTCATTCTAACAAGATTTTTGACACTTAGGCGAATTCTATTTTTCTTTTCATCAATAAAAACTATAGCAGCTTCAATATCGTCGCCAATTTTTAAATTTTCAAGCATAGAAGTGCTTATATCTTCTTTATGAATTAAAGCATCAACATTTTTACTTAGCTCTACAAAAACACCAAAATCTTTAATATCACGAATAGTGCCTTTTACAATATCGCCGACTTTATGAATTTTGGCATATTCTTGCACTGGAGAACTGTTTAATTCTTTTGTGCTTAATGATATTTTTTGGTTTTCTTCATCTATTTTGATAATTTTTACCTTGATTTTATCCCCTTGAGAGAATTTATCTTTACATTTATCGTTTCTATCCCAAGAAGCATCTTCATTATGTAATAAACCTTCAATACCGCCAAGTTTAACAAACGCACCAAAAGAAGTTACCGAGGTGATCTCCCCTTCAACCACATCTGCAATTTTGTAAGATTTCATAAATTCATCAAAAGGTCTAGAAAGTAAATTTCTTAAAGAAACTCTTAAGCGTCTTTCATTTGGATTGATTTCAATTACTTCAACATCAATTTCTTGACCTTTGTTGATATAATCTTTTGGATTTTTAATATTTTTATCCCAAGAAATTTCACTGATATGTAAAAATCCTTCTATATCATTTCCTAAATCCACAAAAGCACCATAAGGCTCTATATTTGATACTATTACTTTAATGGTATCACCTACATCAAGAGTATCTTTTATCTCGCTCCATGGATCAGGTAAAGCCGCTTTTATAGACAAGGATAAATGTTTGCGTTCTTTATCATACTTTATAACTTTAACTGGAACCTTATCACCCTCTTTATAAAGTGTTCCAGGATTTACAGGTCCTTTGTAAGAAATTTCGCTGTAATGAACAAGACCATCAACACCTCCTACATCCACAAACATACCATAAGTAGTAATTTTTTTCACAATACCTTCAATTAAATCTTCTTGTTGTACTACATTATTGATCAATTCTTTGCGTTTTCTTCTCTCGTCATCTAAAGTTTTTTTACGAGAAACAATGATACTTTGCTCATCTTTGTCGATTTTAATAATTTTAACTTTAAACGTTTTGCCTATAATATTATTTGTTTCTTTGAAGCCATATTGAGATTTTGGTAAGAAAAATTCAACATCATTTTCATCAACAACTATCAATCCGCCTTTATTTTTTCCAACTACTTTTACGGTAAAAATATCATCTTGATTTTCTTGATAGTTTTTAATAAATTCGATAACTTTTTCTTTTCTCAAAGCTTTTTTATGAGAAAGTAAAGATCTGCCACCACGAGAACCCATAACAGCAACTTTAATACCATCGCCTACATTAAATAATAGCTTAGAATTGTCATCTTGTATTTCGCTAAGAGCTAAAATACCTTCAGATTTTTTACCTATATCTACATAAACTTCATCATTTTTAATCTCTACAATCACACCCTCTGTTGTAGCCTCTTCTCTTGATTTATCAAAAGCTTCTAAAAGCTGTCCAAAATCTTCTTCCTCAAGATAATCATCTACGCCGCCTTGAACTTTTTTGTTCACCTCGCTCATTATGGTCCTTTTAAATAATTTTTAGAAATTGATTGATTTTACCTTATTTTTCTTTAATTAGTGTTAAGTTTTTTTATTTTTGTTAATTTTTTTTAAATTTTTGACTTTTTTATGCTATTTGAAAACATTTTTTAATTAATTTTAAAATTTTTTATTTTGGCGATAACTTTTTGTATGATCCAATCAGGAGTACTAGCACCTGCACTAATGCCGCAATGTTTTTTATCTAAA
Organism: Campylobacter sp. 107; assembly: GCF_002383835.1. Taxonomy (NCBI): domain Bacteria; kingdom Pseudomonadati; phylum Campylobacterota; class Epsilonproteobacteria; order Campylobacterales; family Campylobacteraceae; genus Campylobacter; species Campylobacter sp. 107. Next base: position 42,304 of record NZ_NXBA01000009.1, on the reverse strand, counting down.
AACCATTCTTTTTTTAACTCTTCTTCGGTTTCAATTAGATAGCTATCTTCACAATTGGTTTTTGCAATTAAAAAAAGTTGTTTTGTATTGGCTGAGTTTTTACCCCCTACAACAACCATAACATCACTTTTAAGCGAGAGTTCTTTAATGGCATCTTGATTTTTAAAGGTTGCATCACATATAGTGTTAAAAACTCTTACTTCTTTGGTTTTAAGTATTAAAAAATTTACTATCTCCATAAAATGCTCAGGCTTCTTAGTTGTTTGGCTTACTACAGCTATTTTATTAGGAAGTTTTATATTTTGAAGTTCTTTTTTATCCAAAACTACATAAGCTTTTGTACTTACATAACTTTTTACTCCTTTAACTTCGGGATGATTTTCATCTCCAAAAATAACAACTTCATAACCCTCCTTACTCATTTGCTCGCAAATTTGTTGTGGTTTTGTAACAAAAGGACAAGTGGCATCAAAAATTTCTATATCTTTTTTTCTCAATTCTTCTAAATCTTGCTTTGTAATACCATGGGTTCTTATAATAGCCTTTTTTTCATTACTTAAAGCTTGTATATTTTCCAAAGTTTTGACATTAAAATTTTTTTGCAAACGAGAAATTTCTTCGTTATTGTGAATAAGAGGGCCTATAGTTGCGGCATCTTTTATTTGTTCTGCTTTTTTAATAGCTCTTTTAACACCAAAACAAAAACCATAGTTTTTTGCTAATTCAATAATCAATCCTAGCTCCTAAATTTGATAAAATCTCTATAAAATTTGGAAAAGAAGTTTTTATACAATCACTATCATCAATCTCGATTCCACAAAGCAAACCTAAAATAGCAAAACTCATAGCAATACGGTGATCTCCATAGCTTTTAATTTTTGAAGATTTTAGTTCGCATCCACCTTCTATTTCAAAACCATCATCAAGTTCTCTAGCTTCAACACCACAAAGCTTTAGATTTTCAACCATCACAGCAATCCTATCGCTTTCTTTAACACGTAATTCTTTAGCATTTATTAAACTAGATTTACCCTTAGCCAAAGCAAAAGCTATAGCCAAAGCAGGCGCTTCGTCTATTAACCAAGCGATATTATCTTTAACTTCTATGCCATTAAGCTTGCTAGACTCCACCCTGATCTCACCAATAGTTTCAAAATCATTTTGAGTTATTGTCATTTCAAGCTTGGCACCCATTTTTTGCAAAATTTTATACGCCTCTATACGAGTAGGATTAAGCAAAATATTTTTTAAAATAATTTGAGATTTAGGCAAAATAATAGCTGCTAAAACAAAATAAAAAGCCGAAGAAGGATCATTAGGAATGATTATATTTTGAGCTTTTAAAGGTTTTTTTAAAGGATTTATTTCAAGACTTAAGCCATCATTACTAACCCTTATTGGAGCTTTCATAGCCTTTAGCATGTTTTCACTATGATTTCGACTAAGAGAAATTTCACTAAAAGTGCATACATTATCAGCTCTAAAAGCAGATAAAATCATAGCTGTTTTAACTTGAGCCGAAGAAATTTCGCTTTTAAAATTAAAAGCTTTTAATTTTTGACCTTCTATACAAAGTGGAGCTAAATTTGCCTCATTTCTTCCATAAATTCTAGCGCCTATTTGAGTAAGTGGTTTGCTTATCCTTCTCATAGGACGATTGTTTAAATACTTATCTCCACTTAAAACAAAAAAACCAGAAATTCCTGCTAAAAATCCTATCATCAAACGTATAGCAGTTCCTGAATTTCCACAGTCTAAAATACAATTTGGAGATAAAATTTCTTTAGGGGGTATAATTTTGACGCAAGAATCTTTTTGTTCAATTTTAGCTCCAAGATTTTTTATAATTTCAAGAGTGTTTAAAGTATCTTGAGCTAAGAGATAATTTTGAGCCTTATTTTCTTCTTGTGTTAAAAGCGAAAATATAGCAAAACGATGAGATATGCTTTTATCTGCTGCTATATTTTCAAGTATAGCATTTACAGGGGTTTGCAATTTGTAAATTTTCATCTTAAATCAAGACCCAAATTTTTAAGAGTGTTTAAAATTTTATCCATACATTCATTCACTTGATTATCTTCTAGAGTTTTATTTATATCCCTAAAAGAAAAACTTATAGTAATGCTATAAAATTCTTTAAGGTTTTCATCACTATAAATATCAACTAAACGAAAATTTTCAAGTATTTCTAAATTCAATTCTTCGATACAATTTTTAATCTGATTGTATTCAAAACCTTTAGGTATTAACACGCTAAGATCTCTAGTGATAGCTGGGAATTTGGAGTAAGGCTTAGCTATTTTAAAATCTTGCCTGATTAAATCTAAATCAAGTTCGCAAATATATGTTTTTGGTAAATCTCTCTCATTTTCTATTTTTAAATGCAAACGGCCTATAAAACCTACTTTAATATCCGATAGATAAATATCTGCTTGTTCATAAGGGCTTAAAATATTATATTTTGATGATTTTAGTTTAAAATCACCTATAATATTTTTAATGTCCAAAAGAAAATCATAAAATTGCACCGATTCAGGTTTGGCCTTGTTGGAAATTTTAGCTTCTTCTTTTAAGCCAGAATGGATAAATGCGATACGATTTAATTCTTGATTATTAACATTGAAAACAACCCCTAATTCAAAAAGTTTAATAATTTTTTTAGAATTTTTTGCATTTAAACTTGCTGCATTTAACAAATGATTTAAAAGGGTTGTTCTTAAAGTATTAAGTTCTGCTGTAATTGGATTGATTAGTTTTAATTTAACAGAATCAAAACCCAATCTTTTAAGTTCTTCTTCATTATCCAAAACATAATGTAAGCTTTCAAAATAACCACTAGCTACTGCTCTTTTCCTTAAATTCAAAAACTCAATATAATTTTTATATGCAGAATTTAAACGATTTTTTTCTATAAATTCTAAACCCTTAGAAGCAATATTATCAATACCTATAATTCTTACAACTTCCTCGCAAATATCTGATAAATTTTTAATATCAGGACGATGTAAAGGTGCTTTAACATTTATAAGCCCTTCACCTGAAAGTATGAGTTCAAAACCTAATTTTTTCAATATTTTTAATACTTCATCTTTATCAACATTTTGCCCTATTATATCGCCAATACTTTCAATGCTTATTGGTATGATTGGTAATTCTTTGTCGGTTAAAATTTGTTGAGAAGAACTATAAATAACAAGATTTGGAATCTGCTCAAAAATACCAAGCAAAAAATCCATTCCTAAATTTAATTTAGGTTCACTTCCCCTAAAACTTCTATAAAGCATTTTTTCATCTTGATCTTTATGATATATTTTAGCATCTGCAATTACCAATGGATCGGTATAATTAGCCTCAATAATAATTATTTTAGAATCATCTTTACATCTACTTTCATTATTTTGGAAAATTCCGCTAAAGCTTAAAAGTTTATCTTTGTAAGATACTTTTGTTTCTCCATGCACTTGCTTGCTTAAATTAATGGTAAATTCTTCATCTTTTTCAGAAAAACTACTTAAATCATAAGCATTAAAAAGAACACCAGTTGAATGCGTTGCATAATTTAATAAATTTTCTATGGAATTATTTCCCAAACCTTCAATTTGAGCAAGTCTTAAACTAAGCAATAAATTTGTTTGAATTTCTTCTTTTAGCTCTATGGCTCGATAATTATAAAGTCCATTAAGTTCTTTCTCAGCTGCTAAGCGCAAAATTCTACCGATACCTAAAACATTTTCACTTTCTTTAAATGGTTTTGGTTCTTTTAAATTTAAATTTAAAGCTGCGGCTAAATCACGAGCTATACCATAAATACTTAAACAATCACCCCTATTAGGAGTAAGTTCCACTTCTATTAGCTCATCATTAAAAATTTCATAAGTATTTAAAGGTCTCCCAAGTTCTAATTTCCCTATACTCTCATCTAAAAGCATAATTCCTTCATTGATTTTTTCAAAACCCAGTTCTAAACTAGAACAAAGCATACCACAAGAATCCACTCCTCGCAATTTTGCTTCTTTTATTTCCATACCGTTTGGCATGATAGCACCTTTAGTTGCAACAGCTACAAATTGTCCTACATCAACATTCGCAGCACCGCAGACAATTTGCAAGGTTTCACTTCCGATATCAACTTGACAAATGCTTAATTTATCTGAATTTTCATGTTTAATTTTTTCCTTAACATAGCCTACAACAACTTTATCTGGAGCCTTTAAAGCGCCAACCCTATCAACTTCTATACCTATAGAGTTTAAAGTTTTAGCTATTTTATCTGAACTTATTTCTTCAAGTTCTAACCAATCATTCAACCAACTTTTAGTAATTATCATCTAAACTGCTCCAATAATCTCAAATCACCTTCAAATAAAGATCTTAAATCTGGAATTTGATGCAAAAGCATTGCAAAACGTTCTACTCCCAATCCAAAAGCATAACCACTTACATTTTCATAACCAACAAAATTATAAACATTAGGATCAACTATTCCACATCCTAAAACTTCAAGCCAACCTGTATGTTTGCAAACTCTACAACCTTTTCCTTTGCAAAATACACAAGAAATATCAACTTCAGCAGAAGGTTCTGTAAATGGGAAAAAACTTGGACGAAAACGAACTTTCACATCTCCAAACATATAACGCAAAAAATCTTCCAATACACTTTTTAAATTTGCAAAGCTAACCTTTTGCCCTTCTTCCACCACAAGGCCTTCAACTTGATGAAACATAGGAGTATGCGTAATATCAAAATCTCTTCTAAATACAGCACCAGGGGCTATCATTCTAATAGGAGGTTTTTGCGCAAGCATTGTCCGTATTTGCACTGGCGAAGTTTGTGTTCTTAAAAGCCTTTTATCATCAAAATAAAAGGTATCTTGCATATCTCTTGCAGGGTGAGATTTAGGTAAATTTAACGCTTCAAAATTATGAAAGTCATCTTCTATTAAAGGCCCTTTTTCTATGCTAAAATTCAAAGCTATAAAATATTCTATGATTTTATCCATGGTGCTCATAACAGGATGCAAGGCACCTGTTGTAATACTTTCATCAAAATAGTTAAAATTTAAAGCATCTTGTTTCATTCTTTCTTCTAGAGCAAGATTTTCCAAATCTTTAAATTTGGCTAAATAAGCCTCATTAAATATTTCTTTTTGTGCATTTAGTTTAGCAGCAAATTCTTTTTTCTCCTCATCTTCTAACTCTTTAAGCTTTGCAAAGCCTTCTGTTAAAATACCTTTTTTTCCAAGAACGGAAATCCTAATGGCTTCCAAATCATTTAAATTCTCACATTTTTGAATCTGTTCTATAAAATTTTGCAATTTTCTTACCTTAAATAAAATATTTCAAGTTCTAATTCTATTAAAAACTATTTTAAATTCAGCATAAAAACCAAACTTTAAAGATATAATTGTATCAAACTAACAATAAAAAAGGATAAATAATGCAAGAAAAAACAATTTTTGAACTCATAGTTGAAGGTAAACTTCCATGTAATAAAGTGCTTGAAAGTGACGATTTTCTAGCATTTCATGATATTGCACCTAAAGCACCTATACATATACTTATAATCCCTAAAAAATATTTTAAAGACTTTCAAGAATTTGATCCTGAACTTATGGCCAAAATGACAAGTTTCATACAAGAACTAGCTGTTCTTTTAGGCGTAGATAAAAGTGGATATCGCTTGGTAACAAACTGTGGAAAAAATAGTGGACAAGAAGTTTTTCATTTGCATTTTCATATGCTTGGAGGTTTTGAACTGCCTAAGGAAAAAACTAAAAAAGAAAATCCTCAAGCTTTATTTTAATTTAAATGGTAGAAAAACTACCATTTAAACTATTTTGTCAAAGATAGCAACATTCCCTCATATAATTTTTGATAAATTTCATCACCGCATAACTTTTTAGCTAGTTCTAAACCAAAAAGAATTGCCGTAGCTGGACCTGCTGAAGTTATAACATTTTTATTTACAACTACAGCCTTGTTAACACGATTTCCATTAAGTCCAACTTCACAACTAGGATAACAAGCAAACTCGCCCTCTAAAACACCTGCTTCATTTAAAACTATAGGAGAAGCACAGATTGCGGCAACAATTTTATTTTTGCTATGAAGTTGTTTAATGATATTTAAAATAACATTTGAATTCTTAAGATTCATCATACCTTCAAAGCCACCCGCCAAAGCAATAGCATCTAAATTTTCTATATCAACATCCTCTATAGAACAATCTGCTTTTATACTAATGCTATTAGCACCTTTTACCAATAACTCACTGTTTAACGAAGCTATAACAACTTCCAAATCTGGATTTAATTCTTTTGCTCGTTTTAAAACATCCGCAATTCCTATAAATTCAGCTTCTTCAAAACCTTGAGCCAATGGAATTAATACTTTTTTACTCATTTTGTTCTCCTTTTTTATATTTTTTAAATCTTTCTTCTCTTTCTTTGTTTTTTTGCATCATTTGATGATTGAAACCTATGACCAAAACAATCATTAAAAACACAAAAATAACTATTAGAATGAAATCTAAAATTTCCATAAATACAACCTTATTTTTGGGAAATTCTAACACATTTTTTTAAATCTTTAGAGAAAATTCAAAGATATTTCTATAAAATCTTTTTTTAAATAATTTCTCTAAAAAGGTTTACAAATTGAATCAGAAAAATATAAGAATTTTTGTTTTTTTTGTTATTATTATTTTATGGGGCTATTTTTCTTTCCCAATAGAAATATTAAAAATTCAAGATCCTAGTGGAGTTGTAAGCTATGGCTATACAGAAAATGCAAAAGCTTATTTAAAAAGTTATCTTATTACACTTTTATTAACTGCTTGTGCTGTTATTATCGGAGTGATTATTGGTTTTAGTTTAGCTATTTTACACTTCTCTAAATTTAAAACGCTTAATTTTATTATAGATGAATATATAGACATTATACGAGGAACACCAGTAATTTTACAATTGATGATTTTTGCTTTTGTAATTTTTACTTTTATAGATAACCTTTATGCAGCCATTCTTGCACTAGGACTTAATAGCTCGGCTTATATAGCAGAAATTGTAAGAAGTGGCATTAATAGTGTAGATAAGGGACAAATGGAAGCTGCAAGAGCAATGGGACTTGATTACAAAACTTCAATGAAAGAAATTATTCTTCCACAGGCTACTAAAAACATTCTACCTGCATTAGCTAATGAATTTATTTCTTTATTTAAGGAAACTTCTGTTGTAGGATTTATTAGTGTTATTGATATTACCATGCAAAGTCAAAGCCTGCAAGCCGTACTTTACAATCCAAAACCTATTATTTTCACTGGACTTGTTTATTATGTAAGCGTAAAAATTTTTAGCTATTTTGCAAAAAAACTTGAACTTAGGATGAATAAAAATGATTGAAGTTAAAAATTTACAAAAAAAATATGGAGAATTAGAAGTTTTAAAAGATATTAACACTACAATCTCAAAAGGCGATGTAATAGCTATCATAGGTCCAAGTGGAGGCGGAAAAAGTACATTTTTACGCTGTATCAATCGCTTAGAACTAGCTGATAGTGGGGAAATTTTAATCAATAAGCAAAACATACTTGATAAAGAAATTGATATTAATAAGATCAGGCAAAAAGTTAGCATGGTATTTCAGCATTTTAATCTTTTTGCTAATAAAAATGTTATGGAAAATTTATGTTTAACGCCCATTAAAACAGGAATTTTAAGTCAAGAAGAAGCCATAAAAAAAGCAAAATTACTTCTTGCTAAGGTGGGTTTAGCAGACAAAGAAAATATAATGCCCCATAAGCTCTCTGGCGGACAAAAACAACGCATAGCTATTGCTAGAAGCTTGATGATGAATCCTGATGTTATTTTATTTGATGAACCTACTTCAGCTCTAGATCCTGAAATGATAGGCGAGGTTCTAAGCATTATGAAAGATGTTGCAAAAGAAGGTTTAACTATGCTTGTAGTAACTCATGAAATGGGCTTTGCTAGAAATGTTGCCAATCGTATATTTTTTATGGATAAAGGAAAAATTGCTGTTGATGCAAGCCCTAAAGAAGTATTTGAAAATCCTAGCAATGAAAGATTGAGAGAATTTTTAAACAAGGTTTTAAATCATTAATTCATAAGCCACTAAGGCTTATGAATTTTAATCCCAACATTCAGCGTTTTTAATTCCAAGTTTGCTAGCATTAAATTTAGGATCTATACCAGATTTTTGTTGCGTATTAAAATCTTTTAAAACTTTATTTACTATACCACCTAAAAGCAATAAAGATATAATATTTGTCGTTGCCATGAAAGCCATAGTCAAATCAGCCAAATTCCAAGCAAGTTTTAAATTCATTTGCGAGCCTATAAAAATCATAGCCACAGCTGTAATTCTAAACAAATTCATTACAAATTTGGAATTTGTTAAATATTTAACATTAGCTTGAGCATAATAATAATTTCCTATTAAAGAAGTTATTGCAAAAAGAACAATAGCTATAGTAATAAAATGGATTCCAAAGCTACCGTAATACTCACGCATAGCTTCTTGAACTAAAGGCATTCCACCATCAATTTTACTTTCTCCAAGTCCCAAATATGCCATAGAAAAAAGAACTAAAAATCCAGAACTTGTACAAACAACAACATCAATTAAAACTGAAAAGGCTTGTATAACACCTTGTTTAGCTGGATGACTTGTCAAAGCTGCTGCAGCTGCATTAGGTGCCGAGCCCATACCCGCTTCATTTGAAAAAAGTCCTCTTTTAATCCCTATAACCAAAGCAGAACCAGCAAAACCACCAAAAATCGCTTTAAAATCAAAAGCACTTTGTAAAATCATATGAATCACAGAAGGAATTTTATCAAAATTCATTAAAACAGCAATCACGGCAAGTAAAACATAAGCTAAAGCCATAAAAGGAACAATTAAAGAACTAATTTTACCTATTTTAGTATGGTGAGAAAAAAACATCCATGCACCAAAAATAGTTAAAACAATACCAATAATCATTGGCCAAGAACTTGATGCAAAATCTACAGTAGCATTTGGATTAAACATATCATAATAAACTTTAAAAGACGAAGTCATTGTTTGACTTTGAAGTCCATTAAATCCATAAGCATAAGTAATAATAAGAATAAAAGCAAAAAAAGCTCCAAAAAAATGTGAGCCTAAGGCTTTTTTTATATAATAAGCTGGACCACCTTTAAACCCGCCTGTATCATCTTTTGATTTGTAAACTTGAGCTAAGGTACTTTCAGCAAATGCTGAGGCACCACCAAAAAATGCCATAACCCACATCCAAAATAAAGCACCAGCTCCACCTGTAGCCAATGCCAAAGAAATTCCAGCAATATTTCCTATACCAACTCTAGAAGCAGTTGAGATCATTAATGCTTGAAAAGGTGAAATATGTTCTTTAGCGTGTCCTTCGTTTTTTTCTGTAAGAATTTTAAATACAGAACTCAACATACGAAACTGAACAAAGCGAGTTAAAAAACTATAATAAAGCCCACAAACAATAAGTAAAACTACCATAATAATGTCTGTATTTGGGACAATCTTATTAGCTATAATATCAGACGCTTTATTGGCAAAATCTAGCATAATATCTAAATTCATCCAAACTCCTCAAAAAATAATCTAAATTTTACTTTAACATAATTTTTATAAAAAGGACTTTATGATTTTATTTGTTTTAAGCTATTGTGTAAATTTGAAACTTTTAAGAAGCAAAATTTCTAAAATTTTGTCTTAAAGCTTCATAAGAGATTATACCAACGCTTGTAGCTAAATTTAAACTTCTTCCATAAGATTTCATAGGTATAGTTATAGCATTTTCCCAATTTAATTGCATTAATTCCATAGGCAAACCATAACTCTCACTTCCAAAGAATAAGAAATCATTTTTTTGAAATTCTACATCAAAATAAGCTTTTTGACTCTTAGTTGTTGCGAAAAAAAAGCGATTTTTATAAATCATATTTTCATTCAAAAATTCTTCAAGATTCTCCCAAATAATAGGCTCTAATTTATCCCAGTAATCAAGTCCTGCCCTTCTAACAGCCTTTTGTGAAATATCAAAAACAGTTGGTTTAACAATATGAAGTTTAAAACCAGCATTAAAGCACATTCTACCTATACTACCTGTATTTTGCGGTATTCTAGGGTGAACTAAAACTATATTAAACATATTTATACTAGAACTCTTGGAATATTAGGATTTAATTTTACTAAAATTTCATAGTTAATAGTATGAAAAAAATCAGCCCAAATATCAGCATCTTTAAACACGCAAATTTCCTCACCAGAATTTTCACAAGAAAAACTATCCATTGACATCTTTCCAAGCATTGTTTTTCCATTTCCAAGCACCAACTCCCCTTTTCCATTGTAACGGAAAAGACCATCAGCATAACCCAAATCATAAGTTGCTACTTCCATATCCTTTGCAGCAGTAAAAATGCCTCCATATCCTATGCTCTGTCCTTTTTGTAAATTCCTTTGACTTAATCTATGAGCATACAAACTTAAAACTCTTTTTAAATTTGAATCCCCATATCCAAATTGAACAAGCCCAACTCTACAATATTCATCTTCAGGAATTTTCCCTCTAAATAATGCTGCAGAATTATACGAATGAAATAATAAATTTGAAAAATATTTTTTTACTATTTTTTTAGCTTTTTGAAAATTTTCTTTTTGAACAAAAAAACTTCCATCCATTTCATCTGCACTAGCAAAATGTGTAAACATTCCAGTAAGTTTTAAATCACTACTTTGAATAAGATTTATAGCATGCTCTAAATTTTCTACACAAATTCCATTGCGATGCATGCCTGTATCTATTTTTAGATGTATTTTTATATCTTGCTTGTAATTTTTTACTTGAGAAATGTCATTTAAAGCATAAATAAATCGAGAATTTTCATTACCATGAGGACGATGTGATAGTATTAATATATTCTCAAAAAATTCTTCGATTTCTCGAGCTTCTTCTTCACTCTTAACAGCAACAAAAGAAACTCCTAAATTTTTGGCTAATGGAGCTAAAAGCTTAGCTCCATGTCCATATGCATTATCTTTAAAAACACAAATTAATCTTTGAAAACTCCCTATTTTTTTAGCAATATGTCTTAAATTGTATTCATAAGCTTTTTGATCAATTTTTATTAAAGACATTTATTGCTCTGCTAAAATTTTCATTTTACCTTTACTATCTATCTTAACGTATAAAATTTTATCGCCTCTAAACTGATAGTTTTTAGTGTAATAATCCTCATAAAATGAAATTCTATACATAGTTTCATTTTCTAAATTCGGATAAGGGCTGATATTAATATCTGAAAATTTAATCTTTTTATCTTCTTTACGAGAAAAAATAGATTTTTTCATGGAAGCAAACTGTTCAAATTTCATTTTATCAAAACGTTTAAATTCTTGCTCATCATAAAAACTTAAATAGGCATTAGTGTCACTATTTGTCCAAGCTAGTTTCCATGTAAAAAGATCAGCCAATAAACTAGCGATTTGATCCTTTTTAGCTCTAATTTTTTCTTTTTCTTCTGTCATAACAAAAACTTTTTTATCTTGCACAACTTTTGCAAATTTCTCCAAATTATTATTAAATAAAGCAATACACCCTCTTGTTTTAAATTCATCAAGTCTAGAACCATCTAAAGGATAGCCATGGATCCAAATACCACCACCTGTTTTTCCTTGTACTTTATCAAGTAAATTTGGATAAGTTGTGGCAAAAGCAAAGGGACCATAATAAGGATCACCTGGATTAAACTTACGGCCTAACTCATAAAAACCTACTGGCGTTTTCAAATCTCCTTCTATTTTTTTATCACCCATTAATCCAGTTATTATTTCTTTTTGTTCAAAATCTTTTCTTATTTTTCCGTCCTCGTAAGAATAAACACGGAGAATTTTATCTGTTTTATTTGTAAGCACGATAGCAACATTATCATCATAGTATCCAAGTGAAATATTTTTATCTCCTATTTCACTTAACCAAAAATCCTTTTGAGTTAATTCTTTTTCAATCGCTACACCAACAGCATCTAATCCTTGATTAAGATAAATTTTAACAAGATCTGAGGCATGCAACATCAATGAAGAAAGTGCAATTAATAAAGCAAGTCGTTTTAACAATGTTTTTCCTTAGGTATTTCAAATTTTTTAAGTCAAAAATGTTTGTGATTATAATATTTTTTTTCTTAAAAAATATTAATTATATTAACAATGCAGCCTTATTTATGATATAATTTTTACAAATCATAAAGGCTTGTTTTAAAAGGTTGTCTATAATGATAAGAAATTTTTTTATAGGAATGTCTTTTTTAGGCATTTTGTTTTTAGCTTTTTATACATTATATGATAAAAAGAAAGAAAGTATATTTAGCTTAAATACATGCCAACCTCTAACTTGTGACTTAAATTTACAAGATTGTGTTTTTTCTTTTAATAAAAAAAATATTGAAGTTTCAGCCTACCCAAAACCTATAAAAATTTTCAATAAAACTACTATAAAAATTAAGAATTTTCCTCATTATTCTAATTTAAAGATTAAAATTTATAGTTTAAATTCCTATATAGGCGATATCATTCCTAAATTTAATATAATTAATGGTGATATTCTTATAAATTTTATAGGTAGAAGCATTACCGATGATTCTAGATTTAGGGTTGAATTTTTAAACAATAATACTCCAACTGGTTTTTTCTTTGATTTTGATGTTACTATGCAAAAAAATTTTCAAACAGGTAACACACATTGAAAAATTTTCAAAATTTTATATTCAAATAAAAATATTTTTTGATATAATGAACAAATATTTAATATTATAAAAATAAGGATACAATATGAAAAAAATTCTTCTCTTAGGTGCTCTTTTTGCTGTAAATCTTTGGGCTGTTAATGATATAGAGGTAAAAAATGCCTTTGTAAAACAAACTCCACCTCATGCGCAAAATAGTGCTATTTTTCTTACTATTTTTAATAATACTAATAAGGATATTGCTCTAATAAGTGCCAAAAGCGATATCAGTGAAGTCAGTGAACTGCATACACATATACATAAAGATGGAAAAATGATGATGCAAAAAATTCCTGAAATTATTATAAAAGCTCATTCAAGCACAGAGCTTAAATCTGGAGGTTACCATATAATGCTTTTAAAACTAAAAAAACCTATTATTAAAGACACGAAGGTAAATTTAGATTTAAAATTTAATAATCACAAAACCATAGAGTTAAAAAATATTGATTCTAAAGAATTTTAATTAATGAGAAAAATTATTTTTATCCTAGCTTTTGCTTTTGTTATTGCTATTTTATATATTATTTTTGATTTTTATGTAATAAAAGATTCTCAAAAAATAACAAAAGCTGATTTTTCTACCCCATTGACTTGCGATCTTAATGTTAAAGACTGCACATATAGTTTTAACAATAAAAAAGTCTTAATTTCCCTAAATCCCAAACCCTTACAATCTTTAGATGTTACAAATCTAAAGATTGTAAATCTAGGAAATTATAACAACTTAGGAATTAAAATTTATGGATTAAATATGTATATGGGTGAAATTAAACCTAAAATACATCGATTAAATTCAACAGATTATGAAAGCAAAATAGTTCTTGCTACTTGTGTTTTGGATACTATGCGTTTTAGGGTAGAATTTATGGATAATAATAAACCCATAGGATTTTATTTTGATTTTGAGCTAAAAAAATGAAAAAAAATATTATTTTGTTTATAGTGATAGTTGCCATTATTTTAGGTGTAATATTTTTCCTTAAAAATCATCAAAATTCTTATGATTTTATCTTAAAATCAGATTTAAAAGAGGAAACCACCCTAAAAGATTTTAAAGGAGATAAGCTTATTATCTATTTTGGATACACTTATTGCCCTGATGTTTGTCCAGCAACTCTTAGTTTAGTAGGCAAAGTCTTAAAGCAAATCAATAATCCTAAAGCTCACATTCTTTTTATTTCTTTAGATCCAAATAGAGATAATAACTTAAGCAATACAAACGAATGGTTACGATACTTTTACCCAAAAGCAGATGCCTTAATTGCAAAAGATGAAAAAACTCTTCAAAAAATAACAAAACAATATAATGTTCAATATCAAAAAATAGATCTAAATGATTCTTTTATGGGTTATTCTATAGCACATAGCAATATGCTTTATCTTATTGATGAAAAAGGTCATTTTTATAAAGAAATTAGCGATTTAAATCCACAAGAAATTTTAAGAGAACTTAGAATTTTTCTAAATTCTCAATAATTATACTTAAGCAAAAAGATCAGTTGAAAGGTATCTTTCAGCCGTATCATTTAACATAGTTAAAATTCTTTTATCTGGAAATTTCTTTGCTAACATACTTGCGGCAAATACATTTGCTCCACTTGATATACCTACCATTAAACCACTTTTGGCAAGTTCTTTGGCTGTATTTATAGCATCTTCATTGCTTACCGTGATCACTTGATCTATAACTTCTTTATTTAAAATAGCAGGTATAAAATTCGCCCCTATTCCTTGTATTTTATGGCTTCCTGCTTCACCTTTACTAAGCAATGGAGAATTTAGAGGCTCGACTCCAACAATATGCACTTTTTCTAATTTTTCTTTTAGTATTTCCCCAACTCCACTGATAGTACCACCAGTTCCAAAACCAGCTACAAAAATATCAAGTTCATTATCCAAATCTCTTAAAATTTCTAAAGCCGTACTCTTACGATGTGCATTTTTATTTGAGATATTTTCAAATTGAGAAACCATAAAAGAATTTGGAGTATTTAATAATATTTCATTTGCTTTATCAACTGCTCCTTTCATTCCTAAATTTGCAGGAGTTAATTCCAACCTAGCACCAAAGAGTGTTATCATTTGCCTTCTTTCTAAACTCATAGATTCGGGCATTACAGCAATAAATTTAAGTCCCAAATCTGCACAAATCATAGCCAAAGAAATTCCAGTATTTCCACTAGTTGCTTCAACTATTGTAGCATCTTGATTAATTTTTTTGCTATCTAAAGCATCTTTAATCATTTCAAAAGCTGCTCTATCTTTTATAGAATGACTAGGATTTAAAAATTCACATTTAGCAAAAACATTAATACCAAATTTTTTCAAATGTATAATAGGAGTATTTCCTATAAGCTCACTTACTTTTTCATATACTTTCATAATTTTAATATCCTTTTTTATTTAATAATGATAGTTTTATAAAAGTTTAAAAAAATAAAGTAAATAAAAGATATAAAATATCTGGATCAATTAAGAAAGAAGGCTAGAATTTATCTAGCCGAAGTTTTATTTTTTCTTTTTGCCGCTTGCTTTTGCAACAGCTTCTTTAAGGTTTTTACCTACCTTAAATTTTGCAACTCTTGTAGCAGGAACTTTGATTGTTTTTCCTGTGCTTGGTACTCTAGCTTCTCTAGCAGCTCTTTCTTGAGTTGAAAAAGTACCAAAACCAATAAAACTGATGCTATCACCTTTAGCTAAAACATCAGTAATAGTAGAAATAACTGCATCAGTAGCAGTAGTAGCGTCTTTTTTTGTTAGCCCAGCTGTTTGAGCAACTAATGAAATAAAATCTGCTTTAGTCATAAAAGCTCCTTTGTTTTAATTGAAACGCCTAATTTTAGCATATTTAAAAAACAATATCAAGTAAAAAACAGCTTTTTTTAAGTTTTTTTCAAAAAACTTTATTATTTTTTCTTATATCTTTCAAATTCTCCACTATTATCAATTTCATTACCAATTTTCTCGTATAAATCATAATAAAATTTAACAAATTCTTTACACTTAGGCATAATAGGAAGAAAAATATTATCTTCAATTTCACAAAATCTACTTAAAAACTCTTTTGCATCAAGTCTTAAAACATAGTGTTTTGCCAATTCATGATAATTTTTTAAAGTTAGCTCTTTAAATTTTTCATAATGCCCTAAATCAAAATTTATCTTCAAATTATTATTTTCAAAAATCAATACTTCGCTTTCAAAAAGCAAGCTAAGATGAATAAGTCCTTCCGTATAATAAGGTCTAACTTCATCAACCCTTTGCCAAGAAATAAGTCCAATAGCTCTTTTTATAAGTTCATGAAAAACAGGCATTATCAAGTCATCTTGTTCATGATAAAAGAAATTTATAAGTCCACCTGTAGTAGCTTTATATTCTTCTATATTTTTAAAAAAACCACTCTGATTCATTGTTTTTTCGGTATCATTAGCAATAAAAAATATATGACCAAATTCATGACCTATAGTTGATACTTCATAAACCCTTTTCCAAATTTTTTCCTGATAAAATAAAATATTTCTTCCAAAATCCAAAAATTCTTTATCAAAAACCTCGCTAGAAATTTTCATAAAAGGCTTTGTTTTAGCATTTTCATATACAAAATTTATAAAGGCAAATATTTTTTTACCTGCCTTAGAACTTACAAACTCATCATTTGGAACGACTTGAGCTGAGAATAAACCTTTAAGTTCAGCACCATAAAATATCATCGGAGTGCAAATATAAAGTTGAGTTTTTTCTATATTAGATAAAACTTCTTTTTCTAATTCACAATCTTCAAGTCCTATATTTTTATAAACATGTTCAAAACTTTCCTTAATTTCACTACCAAATTTCAAAACATCAAAATCATTCTCATCTTCTATTCTTATATCCCATTCTAATGCTACCGCATGAGTATAATTATCTTCATAATATTCTAAAGGATGTCCCACTTGCAAAGGTGATTTTACTTTCATCCAAGCAAATTCAGCTTCTTGCCAAGTTTTTATAACTCTATCTTCATCTTTTTCACAAAACGCTAATTTTAATTTTTCAAAATATTCTATATAAGCTTTTTCCTCTTCGTTGCTAGCAAATATTTTAAGCTGATCAATCATATTTTCAAAAGCAAATTCTAATTTTAAAATTTCATTTTCAAAAAATCTCGCATAAGGAACAAATTTCCATAAATTTCCTATTCTAACTAAAACACCATAGCTTCGCTCACAAATTTCTCCTTCTGGAGTTTTTTGATATAAATGATTTTTACGTAAAAATTCCATTGCATCATCTAAATTTGGAAATTGAGTAGATAAAATTTTATTATTTTTTTCTATAATTTCTTTAGTCCAAGAAATTTCAAAAATATTCATAATTAAACCTATATTATGCACTCCTTGTATTAAAGACTGATAAAAATTATTTAAAAGTTTTTTCTCTTTTATTTCATTAATTAAATTTTGATGTTCTTTTTCATAAAACTTTCTAACCTCTTCATAGAACTTATGTTTTAACTCTATAATCTTATCTTCCTTAAAGTTGTTTTTTTTCCACTCTTGAACTAAATTTTCTTCCTTTAAATCAACCAAACGCCTAAGTATGGCTAGCATAGTTGTTTTATCTTGTTTTAATTCACTTAAAGAAATCGAAGATCTAAAATACTCACCCACATCTTCTTTGTCTAAAAACTCATATAACGCATTATTTCTTTCTTTATACTTTCTAACCAATTTAGCTATTTCTTTAAAATTATTCATACTTTTGTTCTCCTTTTTAACTTTTTTAATTATAATTCATTTTTTAAAATAAGGAGTAAAAATGAGAGATATGGGAGAACCAAAATTAAAAATTGTAGCTATGCCGAGCGATACAAATCCAGCGGGAAATATTTTTGGCGGATGGATACTTTCACAAATCGATTTAGCAGGAGCTATCGCAGCAAGAGAACTTTCCCCTGAACGCGTTGTAACCATCTCTATGGATAAAGTAGTTTTTAAAGAACCTGTTTTTATAGGCGATATAATTTCTTGTTATTCTAAGATTGTAAATGTGGGCAATACTTCAATCAGCGTTGAAGTAGAAGTCACAGCTCAAAGAGTGGATTCTCAAGGTTGTACTTCTTGCATTAATGTAACTTCGGCTTTAGTAACCTATGTAAGTGTTACAAGAGATGGAAAGAAAAAGCCTATTAGTGAAGAACTTAAAAGAATTCATGGCTTTTTAAATGCTTAAAGCTTATTTTGTATGATAAAACTTTATCCTTTAAACTTATCAGCATTTATTTAAACCGCCGCTATTGTATTTTTTATCTAGACATTCTTTGAAAAATTCCCCTCTGGTTTTTGGAATTTTTCCTGGATGTTTTTGTTTCATGTGTTCTAAATACTTATCATAACTAGAAAGTCCCACCAAGGGATGAAAAAACCTTTCGGCTTTTTCATAAAAATACTTAAATTTTTTGAAATTCATCAATCTTAATATACTTAGTTTCTTTAAGAGGAATTTTAATTTTACCTAAACAAATTCTTATACAAGAAATTATAACAAATAAGGTAGCTATCATAAAGAACACACAAAGAATTACATTAAGCAAATTTCCAACTTTACTTTGAGTGGCTATTGAAATTTCTTTTTTAATTGTAGAAATTTCTTTTTCATCTTTAGTATTATTTAATTTAAATTCTAAATCTTTAATTTTTTGACTTTGTATGCTAACGGCGGCTACATGACTTACCGCATTTGCTATTTTATTGCCTTCTTCATAAGGCATAATTTTTTGAATTCCTCCATACAGAGTTGCCACTAAGACAAATACCGCAGGTACTAAAGTAACCCAAGTATATCTTGCCTTGCCCATTTTTACAAGTATAGTTGTAGCAAGAAGCAAAGCCATACCCGCAAGCATTTGATTGCTCACGCCAAAAAGAGGCCAAAGTGTATAAATTCCTCCCTTAGGATCAATGGCGCCTTGATAAAGAAAATATCCCCAACCTACAACACTTAAAGCCGTGGCCAAAAGTCCAGCTGGATAATTATGAATATCTCCTAAAGGTTTATAAACATTACCCAATATATCTTGCACCATAAAACGACAAGCCCTTGTTCCAGCATCTACCGCTGTTAAAATAAATAAAGCTTCAAACAATATAGCAAAATGATACCAAAAAGCCATCAAATCCACGCCGCCAAAAAGTTCATGCAAGATCAAAGCTACACCTATAGCAAAAGTTGGAGCTCCACCTGTTCTTGAAAGTATAGTATGCTCTCCTATATTTGTGGTTAAAGTAGTAATTTCTTCAGGAGTAATACTAAATCCCCAACTTGAAATAGTTTGTGCTACATTTACAACATCTGTTCCTATCAAAGCAGAGCTTGAATTTATAGCAAAATAAAGACCTGGATGTAAAATACAAGCACAAATTAAAGCCATAATCGCCACAGCACTTTCAGCAAGCATAGAGCCATATCCAACAGTCAAAGCATGAGTTTCGTTTTCAAGCATTTTAGGAGTAGTTCCGCTAGAAATCAAAGCATGAAAACCACTGATCGCACCACAAGCAATGGTAATAAATAAAAATGGAAACACTCCACCTGCAAATACTGGACCTGTTCCATCAAAATACTGAGTATTTGCTTTTGGCATTTGCAAATCAGGAGCAACCAAAACAATAGCTATAGCCATTACCACAATAACACCGATTTTCAAAAAAGTTGAAAGATAATCTCTTGGAGCAAGTAAAAACCACACAGGCAAAACAGAAGCAATGAAACCATAAGCCATCATAACAATTGCCAAAGTTGGAGCTTCTAAAGTAAATATTTTAGCCAAATAAGGATCAGCAGCTATAACGCTACCATAATGAATAGCCAAAATTAAAAGCACAAAACCTATTATAGAAGCCTCCCCTACTCTACCTGGACGGATAAAACGCATATAAATTCCCATAAATATTGCTATAGGAATAGTCATTGCGATAGTAAATAAACCCCATGGAGATTCTGCTAAAGCTTTTACAACCACCATAGCTAAAATGGCAATAATAATAAGCATAATGCCAAAAATCGCCACCATAGCAACTCCACCTGTAAATTTACCCATCTCATCCTTAATCATCTCGCCAAGACTTCTACCTTTTCTACGAGTAGATATAAAAAGAACAACAAAATCATGCACAGCACCTGCTAAAACTCCTCCTACTAAAATCCAAAGCATAGAAGGCAAATATCCCATTTGAGCAGCCAAGATAGGTCCTACCAATGGACCTGCTCCTGCAATAGCAGCAAAATGATGTCCAAATAATACAGCTTTATTTGTAGGCACAAAATCATGTCCATCATTTTCTACAAGTGCTGGTGTTGCACGATTTTTATCAAGTTCTAAAACCTTATAAGCTACAAAACGCCCATAAAATCTATATCCTAACATATAAATACATACAGCAGCAACCACCAAATAAATGGCTGATACACTTTCGCCATTTTGCAAAGCTAAATAACCAAAACAAATAGCGCCTAAAGTTGCAACAAACAACCATAAAATTTTAGTACTTAACTGAGTCATATTTCTCCTAAGAAAATAAAATATTTTCAAAGAATAGCAGATTTATAAATTAAATTATGTAAAAGATGTTTAGTTTTTTCACATTTTTAAAAAAATATATGCTTTTTGTTTCTTTAAGTAGCATAAAAATGAAAAGCTTAAAAATAATCTTTAAGCTTTTTTAATCTAAATAAAGAGAGAATTTACACTTTCGTTATGATAAACACGACGTATTACTTCAGCAAAAACAGGTGCAACGCTTAATACTTTAATATTTGCTAATTGCTCTTTTAAAGGTATAGTATCTGTTACCACAAGCTCATCTAAAACTCCGCTTGCTATTCTCTCATAGGCTTTTCCGCTTAAAACCGCATGAGTACAGCAAGCCATAACAGATTTTGCACCTTTTTCTTTTAAAGCTTCTGCAGCTTTAACTATAGTGCCAGCAGTATCAATAATATCATCCACTAAGATAACTTCTTTATCTTTTACATCTCCAATAATATTCATTACTTCACTTTCATTAGCTTTTTCGCGACGCTTATCAACTATAACTATATCAAGTCCTAAATGCTTTGCAACACTCCTAGCTCTTGCAACACCACCTATATCCGGACTTCCTATAATAGTATTTTTAAAATGTTTGGCTTTAATATAATCATTAAAAACTATACTTCCATAAAGATTATCTACTGGAATATCAAAAAAACCCTGAATTTGGCCTGCATGCAAATCTATCGTAGCTACACGATCAATCCCAGATGCTTGAATCAAATTAGCCACAAGTTTAGCAGTAATTGGTACTCTAGGGTTTGCTTTTCTATCTTGTCTCGCATAGCCAAAATATGGTATAATAGCCGTAATTGAATTTGCACTTGAGCGACGTAAAGCATCTGTAAGAATTAAAAGCTCCATTAAATTATCGTTTGTAGGAGCACAAGTACTTTGAATAATAAAAACATCCTTTCCGCGTACACTCTCATCAATTTGAACACTAATCTCTCCATCACTAAAACGTTTTACTCCAGAATCGCTTAAAGGTAGGGAAAGATACTTAGAAACTTGTCTTGCAAATTCCACATTAGCTGAGCCTGAAAAAATTTTATAACCTCGCATAAAAAACCTTAATCAATAAAATTCTGAATTTATACAAAAGATTTTAATAAAAAAAATGTTAAAAACTGCTGTAAATTTAAAAAGCTTATATAAAAATATAAGCTTTTTTAAGAAATATAAGCTGTCTTTTTAGCATAATATCTTACCAACATAGAAAGTGAAAAACATATTATAAAATAAATTCCCGCAACAACACCTATCATCGCTAAAATTTCTTCAAAACTTGTTAGTTTAGCCAATATAGTTTTAGAATTATAAGTAAGTTCAGCTATACCTAGACCTGCTAAATAAGCTGTATCCTTTACAGTGGTTACAATTTGAGATAATAAAGCAGGTATTATTTTTCTAAAAGTTTGTGGTAAAATAATATAAAAAAGAGTAAAAAATTTACCAAAACCTTGTGAATAAGCTGCTTCAAACTGACCTTTTGGTATAGAATTTAATCCGCCTCTAATAATTTCAGCCATAACCGAACTCGTATAAAGTGAAAATCCTATAGTACCCCAAAAAGCTTGAGGAAATTGTCCAAAAAATACAGGCAAAACAAAACAAGCTGCGAGCATCCATAGCAATAAAGGAGTATTTCTAAAAATATCTATATAGCAAGCTGCTAAAAATTTACTTAATCTATCTCCATAATTTTTAGTTATAGCTAAAAAAGTTCCAAAAACAATCGAAATAATACAAGTTGCCAAGGCTATTTTTAATGTCAGAAATAAACCTTGCATTAAAAATTCAATATTTTGCGCATTAAAAACATTTTCCATTAACAACCCTTTATCTCGTTAAATGTGCTTTTTTTAATTTATTTTCATAAGCTTTTGCAAAATAAGCCAAAGGATAGCAAATTATAAAATATAAAACCGCTGCAAATATATAAGCTGGCGCATAATTTCCATAATCAGCTGCATAACTATCAGCAGAATGCATTAACTCAGCTCCACCTACAATAAGCAATACAGAGGTATTTTTAATTAAATTTACCATTTGATTTGTCATCGGTGGTAAAATGATTCTAATGGTTTGAGGTACTATAATATAACGCATTTGTTGAATATAAGTAAACCCTTGAGACGCAGAAGCTTCAAACTGACCTCTTGGCACAGCCAAAATTCCACTTCTAACCACCTCGCTTACATAAGCTCCGTGATACGCCCCAACACCCAATACACCAATAGTAAATATATCAAGCCTTATACCTAAAACAGGCAAGGCATAAAACAAAAAGAAAATTTGTATTACCAAAGGAACATTTTGAAAAAGCTCTACGTAAATTCTAGTGTAGGCTCTGATAATTTTAAATCTACTTGTAGCCATAACTCCGCCTATAGTTCCAAAAATTGTAGCTATAAGCAAAGCAAGAATGCTTACTTCTAAAGTATAAATAAAACCATTAATAAAAGCATCTTTATTATCCAAAGCATCTAAAAATTTCCATACCGCAAAAGGGCTTATACTATTTTCATCATATAAACCCCAAGAAGTAAGAATTTGTCTTAAATGTTCAACAAAACCTACACTTTCATTCATATTATAAACCCCATTTTTTCGCTAAAGCATCAATTTCATTTTTATGTTCTTTTACAAAATCATCAACATATTTTGCAAAAGCTGGATCATCTTTTTTGGTTACAATACCATAACTTTGTGGTTCAAAACTATCTGGCAAAATTTCACTTTTATCATCCACATAACCTAACAATATTGATTTGTCTACAGAAAACGCATCAACTCTTTTAGCATCTAAAGCAGCTTTTATACTTGGATAATCAGGAAATTCACTAAATTTAACATCAATGCCAATTTTTTTAGCAGCTTCACCTATAGCTTTTTTTGTAGTTGCAGCTTGAGCCACTCCAATATTTGCACCTTTCATATCAGCTAAAGATTTATATTTTTTTTCTTTTAAAACCAAAAGCCCTATAGCATCTTGATAATAAGGCTCTGAGAAATTATAAATTCTTTTTCTCTCTGGAGTAATAGTAAAAGTTGCTATCACTGCATCTACACTACCATTATCAAGCAAAGGGCCTCTTGTTTTAGCATTAACTGCAACTAGTTTTATTTTTTTATCATCACCTAATATACTTTTAGCTAGCAATTTGGCAACATCTACTTCGAAACCTTTAATTTCACCTGTTGCTTGATCAAGTAAAGCATAATGTGGAACATCATTTTTAACACCAACTATTAATTGTCCTTTAGATTTAATAGACTCAAGTTTACCTTCTGCTGCATTAGCATTACTAAATGCAACACAAGCACCTAGAGCAAAAACTGCCAACTTTAACAAAGATTTTCTAAAAACCATTTTTTCTCCTTTCAATTTTGGTTAATTTTTAAGAATTTTCCCTAAAAAGAGTCGCGCTCTTTCAGTTTTTGGATTTGAGAAAAATTCGCTAGGAATATTTTCTTCCACAATAGCACCATCTTCCATAAAAATAATCCTATCTGCTACTTCTTTTGCAAAACCCATTTCGTGTGTAACAACCACCATGGTAGTATTGCTTTGATGTGAAATTTCTTTCATTACATCTAAAACCTCTTGTATGGTTTCTGGATCAAGGGCTGAAGTAGGTTCATCAAATAAAATATAGGGTTTTTTAGTACAAAGTGATCTTGCTATAGCAACGCGTTGTTGTTGTCCACCTGAAAGGGTTGCTGGATAAACATTTGCTTTATCCAGCAACCCTACAACTTTTAAATACTTAAAAGCTGTTTCTTCAGCTTCTTTTTTAGATTTTTTTTGAAGTTTCATTGGAGCTAAGGTCAAATTTTGCAAAACCGTCATATGTGGATATAAATTAAAATGCTGAAAAACCATTGCACAATATTTTCGGCAAATTTCAATTTTATTTTTATGATTTAAAACAAGATTGTTAACTACGACCTCTCCTGAACTAACTTCTTCAAGCCCATTCATGCAACGGATAGTTGTACTTTTTCCACTTCCACTTGGACCTATAATAACAAGCTTCTCACCTTCTTTAACAGAAAGATTAATATTCTTTAGAACATGATGAGTTCCGTAGTATTTGTTTACATTTTTTAATTCAATCAAGTTTTTTCCTTTATTTTTAACTAAATATAAAATTAATTGAAATTATTTTATCATTAAATAAAGAAAACTACTTCAAAATGTAACTTATTTTTACTAATAAATTTCCAAAGTGTAACTTTTAGTAATTTTTAGAATTTATACTTTTTCATAGTAAACACCTCTTGGAGAGAAAATCTTTTTAAAATAAATAGTCTCTGGAATTAAATCAGCATTACCAACATAAAGCCTTCCTTTATCATTTAAAATTCTATGAAATCTCTCCATAAGTTTTAGTTTTGATTCATGATCAAAATAAATAATCATATTTCTAGAAGCTATAATATCAAATTTTCCCAATCTTGAAAATTTTTCTTCAAAAACATTGCAAAGTTCAAATTTACAAGTACAAAGCTCATTTTTATTAATAGTATAAAATTTATCTTCGCTTTCTAAAAAAAACCTTCTTTTTTCATTCTCGCTCAATCGCTGTAAAGTTCTTCCTTGATATTTTCCAAGTTTTGCTTTTTCAATCACACTTGAATTAATATCAACGCCTAAAATATACATATCTTTAATAAAATTCTGTGCAGCCAATAATGCCAAAGAATATACTTCTTCTCCACTTGAACAAGGGGCGCTTAGGATATTTACTCTCTTTTCTAAGCTTTTGGCATAATAAATTATTTCTTTCAATTGAGCCAATTCTCTTAAAAAATAAGTTTCACCTATGGTTACAAAATCTAAAGTTTCTTGTTTAAGTTGTCTATTGCTTTTTAATTTTCCCAAAAATTCGGAAAAATTTTTAGTATTAGTTCCTTCAAGAAATTTATTCAACTTTAAAGCTAGTATATTTTTTTTATCGGTTAAATCAATACCACTCATTTCGTTGATAATTTTTATAAATTCATTAAGTTCCAATTCGCTAGGAGTTATTTTTTTTTCCATGCAATTTTCCTTTTATTAATCCTGATCAATAAAATTTACAATTTCTTTTTTAATTTCTTTTAAGCTCATAGGTTTTAAATGCGGATTCATATCTTTTGCTCTTTTTGGCATACCATAAACGACGCTATCTGCTTCATTCTCACATAAACATCTAACTCCTGTTTTATAAAGCTCAAATAAACCTTTTGCGCCATCATCTCCCATGCCCGTTAAAATAATAGCAAGTATTTTATTTGTTTTTGCCAAAGAAACAGCGGAATGAAAAAGTAAATCCACACTCGGTTTAAAGCTTGAAGCCACATCTTGCCAAGCGGCTACAATATTTAAATTTCCAGATAAAATAGTATTTTTAGGGCAAATATAAATTTTATTGCTTAATATCTCTTTATCATTCAATAAGCACACTTCACTAAAAGCTTCTTTATTAAATTGCCCCACAAAAGATGGAATAAAACTGGCACTCATGTGTTGAGCTATAACTACACAAGTATTTTTTATATCAATATCCTTTAAAAGAAATTTAAGCTGATTAGGACCGCCTGTTGAAGATCCTATGAGTATGAGCTTCATTTTCTTCTCCCCTTAATTTATTGAAATTTTATTTTTCTTGTCACATGATTCTAACATATATAAAGAAAAATAAAGCTTATTTTTAAAAAAAGAAAAGCTGTTTTTATGATTTAATATGATAAGATTAGGTTTTTATCTTATTTTATATAGTAATTAGGAAACCAATGCTTAGGGAAAAAATTTATATTGCTAGTGATCATGCTGGTTTTGAATTAAAAGAAAAAATTTGCGTATTTTTAAAAGAAAAAAATATAATTTTTAACGATTTAGGAACAAACACTTGCGCAAGCTGCGATTATCCTGATTATGCGCATTTACTTGCCGAAAAAATAAACAAACGGAGCTTTGGCATTCTTATTTGTGGAAGTGGAATTGGAATTTCTATTGCAGCAAATCGTCATAAAAACATTCGTTGTGCATTATGCCACGAAAGCTTAAGTGCAGAACTTGCAAGAAGGCATAATGATGCCAATGTTTTGGCATTAGGCGGAAGATTAATTGGGGTTGAATTAGCTATAGATATTATAGAAAAATTCATTCAAACTCCTTTTGAAGAAGGGAGACATATGCAAAGAATTCAAAAAATTGAGGTAAAAATATAATGTTTACAAACTGGCTTGTTTTAACTATATTAATTTGTGCAACTATCTATCTTATTGTAATGTTGTTTTACTATAAAACTCTACTTAATAAAGAAAAAACATCAAAAGATTTTATCAAAAACAATCTTGATGATACTGAGATTGTCATTAGAAAACTACAAATTCAACTTCAAAGAAGTCTTGGAAATATAGATATACTCACAGAAGAACTTAATAAAATCAAAGCAGACCTTACATCTTTAAGAACCAGAAATTCTCAATATCGCTTGGAAAATGACAAACTAAGACAAAGAATTAAAGAATTAGAAGCAAAAATCGAGGCATTATTATGATAAAACTAACACAAGAAGAAAAAAAATATCTGCTTGATAGCATTAGGATTATTCCTGATTTTCCAAAAAAAGGAATTATTTTTAGAGATATCACCACTCTACTAAATAACAAAGAAGCTTTAAATTTTCTACTTAGACATTTAAAAGAACGCTACAAAGATTACAATCTAGACTTCATAGCAGGAACAGAAAGCAGAGGATTTATCTTTGCATCTATGATTTGTGCAAAACTTAATCTTCCTTTTGTGCCTATTAGAAAACCTGGAAAACTCCCTTTTGAAACCTTTAGCTGCGAATACGATCTTGAATATGGCAGCGATAAAGTAGAACTTCATAAAGATGCATTTAAAAATATTCAAAATGCAAGAGTTTTACTTGTAGATGATTTAATAGCAACTGGCGGAACAGCTATAGCTTCATATGAACTCATTCAAAAAGCTGGAGCTAAATGTGTTGAAGCTTGTTTTTTAATGAATCTTAAAGATTTAAATGGAGCAAATAAACTTGAAAAACTTACTTCAGTTTATAGTGTTTTAGAAATTTAAAACTATAGAAAGGTACAAATGGAAGAATTTTTAAAAAATTTACTTTACCAATACAAAGACCTAGCTTATATTATTATTTTTTTATGGTGCATTTTAGAAGGAGAGTTAGCTTTAATTTTAGCAGGTATTTTTGCTCATCAAGGACATGTAAATTTAGGTTTTGTTATATTTATAGCAGGACTTGGTGGTTTTGTAGGTGATCAAATTTATTTCTATATAGGAAGATATAATAAACGCTACATACAAAAAAAATTAAAAACTCAAAGGCGTAAATTTGCAGTAGCACACCTACTTTTACAACGTTTTGGTTGGCCTATCATTTTTATACAACGCTATATGTATGGCTTTAGAACCATTATACCTATGAGTATAGGAATCACGCGTTATAGTGCAAAAAAATTTGCTATTATCAATCTTTTTAGTGCTTGGGTTTGGGCATCAATCACTATACTTCTAGCTTGGTATTTTGGAGAACAAATTTGGAAGATGGTGACTTGGGCTGAAGAACATTGGTATTATGCAGCCATTATTATTATAGCTTTTTTATCCCTTTTATTATTCGGTTTTAAACAAATGGAAAAAGCTATACTTAAAGACAAAAGGAAAAATCATGAAATTTGAATTAAATGATAAAAAACTAGATGCTATAAAAGCAGACTTTGAACTTGTTTTTATACAGGATAAAAATTTAAAAATTTTTAACAAAGAAAAAGATTTTTTTAAACTTAATAATTACAAAGGCGAAGGTGTATTATTAGACTTAAACAATAAAAAGCTTTATTTAGAGCTTAAAAGTCTTACTTATGAGGATATAAGATTAAGTCTCTGTACAGCATATAAAACTCTTGAGAAACTTAATATTAAAAGCATAAAACTTCCTAGCATAATAGGAGATTGTGTAGTTAGAAGTTTTGCATCTTTAGTTGAAGGCGTACTTTTTGGAGCTTATAAATTTGACAAATATAAAAGCGAGAAAAAAACAAGTACTTTGGAAAAATTTATTATTTCAAGCAAAGAATTAAATGGTAAGAAATTTAATAAAGATGAAGCTAAGATAGGTTTAGAGCGTGGAGAAATTTTAGCCAATGCTACAAATTTTACTAAAAATATAGTCAATGAAATTCCCGAAATTTACACCCCTTTAAAAATGGCAGAAGATGCGCAAAATTTAGCTAAAGAAAATAAAAACATTATTTGTAAAATTTATGATGAAAAATTCTTAGCCAAAGAAAAAATGAATGCCTTTTTAGCAGTAAATCGCGCCTCGATACACCCACCACGCCTCATTCATTTAAGCTATAAAGCCAAAAATGCAAAAAAACGTGTTGTATTTGTTGGAAAAGGCTTAACTTACGATAGCGGTGGATTAAGCTTAAAACCAGCTGATTTTATGCTTACAATGAAAGCTGATAAAAGCGGTGCAGCAGCAGCAATGGGAATCATAAAAGCCGTAGCTGAACTTGCTTTAGATTTAGAAGTACATTGTATTTTGGGTGTAACTGAAAATATGATAGGCGGCAATGCTTACAAGCCTGATGATGTGTTAATCAGTCGTGAAGGCGTAAGTATAGAAGTAAGAAATACAGATGCAGAAGGACGCTTGGTTTTAGCTGATTGTCTTTCTTTTGCACAGGATTTAAAACCTGATTTACTCATCGATATAGCAACTCTTACTGGAGCTTGTGTTGTAGGACTTGGAGAATTTACAAGTGCTATTATGGGAAATAATGAAGAATTGCAAAATGATTTTTATCTAGGCTCTAAAAAAAGTGGAGAATATACTACAATCTTACACTTCAACCCCCACTTAAGAGAACTTATAAAATCAAATATTGCCGATGTTAGCAACACTGCCTCTAGTCGCTATGGAGGTGCAATTACCGCTGGGTTATTTTTGGATAAATTTATTCGTAAAGAATATAAAAACAAATGGTTACATCTTGACATAGCAGGACCTGCTTATACGGAAAAATCTTGGGGATATTCTAGTTTTGGCGCAGGTGGAGCTGGAGTTAGAATGTGTGTTAATTATTTAATTCAAATTTCAAGGAAAGCTAAATGAGTTTAAGCGTAGGTATAGTAGGACTTCCAAACGTTGGCAAATCAACGACTTTTAATGCTTTAACTAAAGCACAAAATGCCCAAAGCGCAAACTATCCTTTCTGCACTATAGAGCCTAATAAAGCCATGGTTGAAGTTCCTGATTTAAGACTTAATGAACTTGCTAAAATAGTAAAACCTGAAAGAATTATGCATTCTTTAATAGAATTTGTAGATATCGCTGGACTTGTTAAAGGCGCAAGTAAAGGCGAAGGCTTGGGAAATAAATTTCTTTCAAATATACGTGAAACTGAGGTTATTTTGCATATAGTACGTTGTTTTGATGAAGAAAATATTACCCATGTTGAAGGTGGAGTTGATCCTTTACGTGATGTAGAAATTATCAATACAGAGCTTATTTTAGCAGATATTGAGCAACTGAGTAAAAAAATAGAAAAACTCACCAAAGAAGCCAAAGCCAATCAAAAGGGTGCTAAAGAAAGTCTCGAACTTGCAAATTCCTTACTTGATCATTTAAACAAAGGCTTAGCTGCAAGTTCTTATCCTGAAAAGGAAAGTGAAATTTATCAAGCCCTAATCAAGGAATTAAGACTGCTTTCTGCTAAAGAGGTGATTTATGGTGCAAATGTTGATGAAAATGGTATTAGTGAAGATAATGATTATGTAAAAGCTTTAAAAGAATATGCTAAAAAAAATGATCATGAAGTTATCAAGCTTTGTGCAAAAATCGAAGAAGAATTAGTAGGATTAAGCGATGAAGAAAGTCATGAATTTTTAAGTTCTCTAGGAGTTAACGAAAGCGGTCTTGATCAAATCATACGCACTGCTTTTGCTAAGCTTGGACTGATCAGTTATTTTACCGCTGGTGTAGTTGAAGTGCGTTCTTGGACAATCAAAAAAGGCTGGAAAGCACCAAAAGCAGCAAGTGTAATTCACAATGACTTTGAAAAAGGCTTCATAAAAGCTGAAGTTATTTCCTATGAAGACTATATTCAATACAAAGGCGAAAATGGCACCAAAGAAGCAGGAAAGCTACGCCTTGAAGGAAAAGACTATATCGTTTTAGATGGCGATGTAATGCATTTTAGATTCAATGTTTAGGCAAAATAGCCTAAACAATATTTATAAATTTTGAATAAAGCCTTCCAAAATTTGAATTTGCTTTTCTACACTTGCAATAGAACTTGAGCCTTCACTTTGCTTAGAATTTAAAGAAAATTCAAAATTTAAAAGTTCCATAGCTTTTTCATCAAATATAGGATCTATTTTTGAAAGATCTTTAATTTCACTTATATCAATACCTTGTACTTCAGCTTGTGCAACAACATTTCCCACTATAAAATGTGCTTTTCTAAAAGGAATATTTTTTTCACGCACCAAATAATCTGCCAAATCGGTAGCCAATAAATGACCTTTTTTACAAGCATTAAGCATATTTTCTTTATTAATTTGTATTTCTTTTAGCATTGCATTTAAGATGATTAAGCTATCTTTAGCGGTTTTTACACTATCAAAAATCCCTTCTTTATCTTCTTGCATATCTTTATTATAGGCTAAAGGTAAAGCTTTCATTATAGTTAAAAGAGAAATCAAATTTCCATAAACACGCCCTGTTTTTCCACGTATAAGCTCACAAACATCAGGATTTTTTTTCTGAGGCATAATAGAACTTCCTGTTGAAAAGCTATCACTTATAGTTATAAAAGAAAACTCCGAACTTGAAAATAAGATCATTTCTTCGCAAAGTCTTGATGTGTGTGTAAAAATAACTGCTATATCATAAAGCAAATCAAGAGCAAAATCCCTATCACTCACTCCATCCATAGCATTTAGCATAATATCTTTAAATCCTAAAATTTCAGCACTCAACTCACGATTGGTTCTATAGCTTGTTCCTGCACATGCACAAGATCCAAGTGGCGAAAAGTCTGCGAGTTCTAGGCTATTTTGCAAACGCTTAATATCTCGCATTAACATAAAAGCATAAGCTAAAATATAAAAAGAAAAACTCACAGGCTGAGCGTGCTGTAAATGTGTAAAACTTGGCATAATAGTTTTTTTATGCACTTTAGCATGTTCGAGCATGGTTTGAATCAATTCTTTTAAAAGCTTTATAAGTTCAATATGAGATTTTTTGACAAAAAGTTTAAAATCAGTAGCCACTTGATCATTTCTACTTCTTGCAGTATGAAGCCTTCCACCAATTTCACTACCTATAATCTCGCTTAAACGCTTTTCTACAGCCATATGAATATCTTCATCTTTAATATCAAAAATAAATTTACCTTGCTCTATTTCACTTCTAACCTGCTCTAAACCTTTTATAATAGCATCTAATTCTTCTTTTTTTAAAATACCACAACTTTCAAGCATTGTAGCGTGTGCTATAGAACCTTGTATATCTTCATTGAACAAAGTTTTATCTACATTTAAACTTGCATTAAATTCTTTTAAAAGCTCATCACTTGCACCACTAAAACGTCCTGACCACATTTCATTTTTCATTTAAATGCCTTAAATTTTTGGTCCAAATTTGCCAAATTCAATGCCTTCTTTGACATCTTCATAACGTTTAAAATTTTGTATAAACATATGTGCTAATTTATCTCTTGTTGCAATATAAGCATTTTTATCTAACCAAGTATTTATAGGATTTAAAAGTACACTTTCTACACCTTCTAAAGCTTTTGGAATAGCTAAATCAAACACTTCAAAATTTTCAAATTCGCATTTTGTAATACTTCCATCTAGAATGGCATTAATGCAAGCCCTAGTAGCCTTAATGCTCATTCTTTTACCCACACCGTAGCTTCCGCCACTCCAACCCGTATTAACAAGATAAACATTAACTTCATGTTTTTCAATCTTTTCACCAAGCAATCTCGCATAAACCGTTGGATGTAAAGGCATAAAAGGTTCTCCAAAACAAGCTGAAAAAGTTGCTTGAGGCTCTGTTATACCGCGCTCAGTTCCAGCTACTTTTGCTGTATAGCCACTTAAAAAATAATACATAGCCTGCTCTTTGCTTAGTTTGCTCACCGGGGGTAAAATTCCAAAAGCATCTGCACTTAAAAATATAATATTTTTTGGATGCCCTGCTTTTAGACTAGGCTCATGATTTTCAATATGCTCTATAGGATAAGAAACTCTCGTGTTTTCTGTTTTTGAGGCATCAGCATAATCAACACTCTTATCAGCTCTTAAAACTACATTTTCTAAAAGTGCATTTCTTTTAATAGCTCCATAAATTTCAGGCTCATGTTCAGGATCAAGATTGATTGTTTTTGCATAGCAACCGCCCTCAAAATTAAACACACCTTCATCATCCCAGCCATGCTCATCATCACCTATGAGTCTTCTTTTTGGATCGGTTGAAAGCGTAGTTTTTCCTGTACCGCTAAGTCCAAAGAAAAGTGCCACATCGTCTTTTTCTCCGACATTTGCACTACAATGCATAGAAAGTTTATTTTCTAGTGGCAACCAATAATTCATCATAGAAAAAATACCTTTTTTCATTTCTCCACCATACCAAGTTCCACCAATAACCGCTATATTTTCTTCAACACTAAAGATCACAAAAACCTCTGAATTTAAACCATCTTGTTTGTAATCTTCATTGATGCATTTGCAAGCATTATAAACAATAAAATCTGCTTTAAAATTCTCAAGTTCCTCTTGACTTGGGCGAATAAACATATTTTTAACAAAATGCGCTTGCCATGCAATTTCAGTAACAAATCTTACTGCTTTGCGACTTTGCAAAGAAGCACCGCAAAAAACATCTTGAACATAAATTTTCTTTCCGCTTAATTCTTGCTTTGCTTTAGTTAAAAGTTTATCAAATAATTCTTTTGTAATAGGCTGATTTACCTTTCCCCAAGCTATATATTTACTAGATGGATCTTGTTTTACAAAATATTTATCTTTAGGACTTCTACCTGTAAAAATCCCTGTATCTACACAAAAAGTATCATTATCTGTGCTTAAACCTTCATTATTTGCTTTTTCATGAGCATTTAATTCATCATAACTTAAATTATGAAAAATTTCCTTTATATTATCCAAACCTAACTTATCAAATTTTTTCATTTTTCCCTCACTTTAATTCTTGTAAATAGCTAATACTTCGCCTTCATTAACAGTATCACCTATTTTAATACAAAGCTCTGAAATAATTCCATCTTTTGGGGCATTAACCTCAATCTCCATCTTCATTGCTTCTAAAACCATGATAGCTTGACCTGATTTTACTTCTTCGCCTTCGTTAACATAAATTTTAAAGACATTACCTGAAATACCTGCTAAAATTTCATTTTCAGCATCGACAGAACTTGTTAAATTTGAAGAAATAATATTTTTATTTTCTTCTACTTTTTTTACACTCTTAACATTAACATCTTTATCAAAACCATAACTCACTTCCACATGATATTTATTACCATTTACAGCTACAGTAAATTTGTTTTCATCTACACTCATAGGCTTTGGCATGCTAGCTAATTTGCGTATATTTACCTTTGCCTCTCCTTTTAAAAATGCTATACCTTTTTCTTTACAAGCTGCTGCAATAAATATATTTTCTTCACTCGTTTCTATACCCTCTTTTTCAAGCAAGGTTTTAGTATAAGCTATGCTTTTACTCTCATCTTTATCGGCTATATTAATAGCAAGCTCTGTAGTAGGTTCTAAATTAAGCTGTTTTGAAGCAAGTTCAATAATGTTTGCATCGGGTGCAACTGGAGTTTTTCCAAAATAACCAAGCACCATTTTTCCATAACCTTCTGCGATTTTTTTCCAAGGCCCAAACATAACATTATTAAATGCTTGTTGAAAATAAAATTGAGAAACTGGAGTAACCGAAGTACCAAATCCACCTTTTTCCACAACTTCTCTCATAGCATGAATGACCTGTGGAAATTTATCTAAAATATTATTATCCCTCATCATTTGTGTATTTGCTGTTAAAGCTCCTCCTGGCATAGGAGAAAAAGGAATAAGTGGATTTACCATAGTAGCTTCAGGTGGTAAAAAATACTCTTTTAAACAATCTTTTAAAACTTCTTCGTATCTTAAAATTTTTTCTTCTTCAAGTCCGCCTAAATCATAATCTTTGCCTTTTAAAGCATGCATCATGGTTAAAATATCAGGCTGAGAAGTTCCACCACTTACAGGAGCTGCAGCCAAATCAATACCATCAACCCCTGCTTCAAGCGCTGCAAGATAGCAAGCTATACTCACCCCTGCGGTTTCATGCGTATGAAGTCTAATATGTGTATCTTGAGGTAAAATTTTTCTAGCCATTTTAATGGTTTTATAAATTTTATTTGGATTAGAAGTTCCACTTGCATCTTTGAAACAAATACTATGAAAAGGAATTTCTGCTGTTAAAATTTCTTTTAAAATTTTTTCATAAAAAGGCACATCATGAGCACCTTTGCAATTTGACGGTAAATCCATTAAAGTAATAGTAATTTCATGCTTTAACCCATGTTTTACTATACATTCACCACTAAATTTTAAATTATTTACATCATTAAGGGCATCAAAATTTCTTATCGTTGTAGTACCGTGTTTTGCAAAAAGTTTTGCATGCAAATCAATAAGTTCACTATTTCCAGTATCTAAAGTAACGGTATTGACTCCTCTTGCTAAAGTTTGAAGATTAGCATCTTTTCCTACAATAGCCCTAAATTTATCCATCATGGTAAAAGCATCTTCATTAAGATAAAAATACAAGCTTTGAAATCTAGCACCACCGCCAAATTCAAAATGTGTAATGCCTGCTTCTTTTGCTGCTTCTACTGCAGGAAAAAAATCATCCATTAAAACCCTAGCTCCATAAACAGACTGAAAACCGTCCCTAAAGCTTGTATCCATTACATCGATGAATTTTTTAGCCATTATTTTTCCTTAAAAAAATATTTTTTCATTATTATACAAAAATTTGATAACACATTACCAAAATTATTGCTATAGGCGATATAAAACGAATAAAAAACAACCAAACTAAGAAAATTTTTCTACTTATAAATTTAGAAAAAATTTTATAAATTTGTTTTTTATTCATAAAAAAACCTACAAATATAGAGCATACTATAGCACCAAGTGGAAGTAGAAAATTTGAAGTTAATTTATCCAATAAAGTAAAAAAATCTTTGCCAAAAAAACTAAACATAGAAAAAAAATTTAAATTTAATGACAAGATACAACAAATTCCAAAAACAAAAACAAATAAACCTATTAAAAATAGAGCTTTAACACGAGAAATTTGATAGTTATTAATCATATAAAAAGTTAAAGGCTCTATCATTGAAACAGCTGAAGTAATACCAGCAAAAAAAAGCGCTAAGAAAAAACAAAATGCAAAAATATAGCCTAAAGCTCCAAGTTGATTAAACAAACTCATCAAGGATACAAAAACAATTCCTGCTCCTTGAGTATGCGGATCGGCTCCAAATTCAAAGATAAAAGTAAAAACAATAAGTCCCATAATAAAAGAAATCAATAAATTAATCAAAACAATATACACTGAACTTTTTATAAAATTTGTTTTTTTATCCAAGGCCGATGAATATGTAACTATACAACCTATTCCCAAGCATAAGGTAAAAAATGCAAGCCCTAAAGCTTCGGCAATAGAGCTGAATTTAAAATGTGAAAAATCGGGATAAAATAAATAAGAAAAAGCATTTGCAAAACCTTGCCTAAATCCCATGCAATAAAACAACATAAAAACAAGCATTAAAAATAAGCTAGGCATTATAACAACGTTTAATTTTTCAATCCCTTTGATTAAACCTTTAGATACTATCAATAAAGTAAGAAAAAAAGATAAAGTGAAGAAAAAAACAGAACTTGTCAAATTTGTAGTAATTAAATTCTGAAAATTACTTGCTGCTTCATCTAAAGTTTTAGGAAGATAATAAAGACTCACTACAGTATATTTTAAAACCCATCCCATGATAACTAGATAAAAAGAGAGGACAAAAATACCACCTAACATAAAAACGCCGCCATATCGCCATCTATTGCCATATTTTATGGCAAGATTTGAATAAGCATTTGCAAGATCACTTTTACTTAAACGTCCCATAGCCACTTCAGCCAAAAAAATACTAAATCCTATAGTTAAAGTAAAAAATAAATATAAAAGCACAAAAACAAAACCACCATTTTCTGCGCTTAAAGTTGGAAATTTCCAAGCATTACCTAAACCAACGGCTCCACCAGCAACAGCCAATACAAAACCGATTTTTGAAAAATATGTTCTCATTATTTTTCAAACTCACTTTAAAAAAGCGGCTATCATAACTATAACAACAGCCAAAGGGGAAATAAATCTCAAAAACACATACCAAAGTTCAAAAAATATACCCCTCATATAAGGTTTAAATAAAATTTTTAAAGCTTCTTTTTTCATCACAAATCCCACAAAAATAGCTGCCAAAATTCCACCTAAAGGCATAATAACCTTGCTTGAAACACTATCAAGCAAATCAAAAAAACTCATTCCAAAAAATCCAAACTGAGTACTTTTTAAAGAAGATAAAATACACAACATTCCTAAAATATAAACAACAATTCCTATTAAAATCAAAGCTTTTTTACGGCTCATACCAAAAGTATTAATAAGGTAAAAAGTGAAAGGCTCTATCATTGAAACAGCTGAAGTAATACCAGCAAAGATTAAAGAAATAAAAAACGCTGCTCCAAAAATACAACCAATCACTCCAATTTTTTCAAATAAAGTAGCTAAGGAAATAAAAACAAGTCCTGGTCCTTGCTGATTAGGATTGTAACCAAATTCAAAGATAAAAGTAAAAACAACCAAACCCATTAATAAACCAACTAAAAGATTGATAAAAATAATATTTAAAGTACTGGTAATAAAATTAGTTTTATCAGGCAGACTAGCAGAATAAGTAATAATCGTTCCAACGCCCAAAGAAAGACTAAAAAAAGCAAGTCCTAAGGCTTCAAGAACATTTGAAGTGTTGATTTTGGAAAAATCAGGTACAAAAAGAAATTTAACCGCCATTATAAAACCATCTTTGCTAATAGCATAAACAAGCATCAAAATAAGTAAAATAAACAATGAAGGCATCATCCAAACATTTAACTTTTCAATCCCATTCTTAACACCTTTAGAAACAATATAAAAAACACATAAAAAAACCAAAGTAAAACAAATAAACTGACTTAAAAAATCCTCACTTATAAAAAATCCAAACTGTGCTTTACTTACTTCTAGATCCATAGGCAAATTTCCAGTGATACTTAAAAACACATATTTAACTATCCAGCCAATCACCAAGGTATAAAAAGAAACTATTAAAATCGCCCCCACCATAGTAAAACCAACATAAGACCAAGCTTTTTTATTTGAAGGTGCTAACTTTTCATAGGCATTAACCGGATCTTTTTCACTAATTTTTCCTATGCTAAGCTCAGCTAAAAATATCACAAAACCTACACCCAAAGTAAGAATTATATAAAGCAAAATAAAAGCAGATCCACCACTTTGACCTACTAGTGTTGGAAATTTCCAAGCATTACCCAAACCCACTGCTGAACCTGCTACCGCTAAAATGAAACCTATTTTTGAAAATTTAGAACTCAATGTTACAACCTTAAACTTAAAAAATTATTTTAAAATATTATTAAAGCAAAAAAACTTTTAAGCTTTATTGAAAACAATCAAATTTAAATCAAAAATGTGAATTTTTGTAAATTTCAATAAAAATAAAGATACTTTTGGTTATAATTCGGATTTATTTTTAAGTCTTAAGTAGGGATACGCAAGCCGAACTGATTTAAAAATTGAAAAATATTTTTTATAGAAAGGTTAAGATAATGAAAAAAGTTCTTTTTTTATTATTAGCATGTGCAGCAGTAGCTTTTGCAGCTGAAACTAATGCTCCAGTAGAGCAAGAAGCTATTAATGTATGGATTAAAGCATTTTCAGTTCTTGCAGCAGGCTTAGGTCTTGGTGTTGCAGCACTTGGTGGTGCTATCGGTATGGGTAATACTGCAGCGGCAACAATTGCAGGAACAGCTAGAAACCCTGGCCTTGGACCAAAATTAATGACAACTATGTTTATCGCTTTAGCGATGATTGAAGCACAAGTGATCTATGCTCTTGTTATCGCACTAATAGCACTTTATGCAAATCCTTTTATAGTTTTACAATAAAACTTATCAAAGCCCTTTTTGGGCTTTTTTCTATGCGGTTATGGTGGAATTGGTAGACACGCCATCTTGAGGGGGTGGTGCGCTCCGCGTGTGCGAGTTCAAATCTCGCTAACCGCACCATTTATACTAAAAACTAATATAAACTATTATAAATTACTATAAATATCATACTTGTAAAATATCGATAAAATAGGCGTTTGTGACTATATAAAGCCTAAATTAAAGTTTTTCCATTAAAATCCAATTTGAAACTTTTCTCCTAACTTTTCATTTTTTACCCTAAAAAGTTAGGAGAAATTAGCTTAAAGAGTTTATTTTAAATGCTTACACAAAAAGACATAATAAAAAAAGATAAAAACTATTTTTATTAGTTTATCCTAGCGATAAGAAGTTTTTGTATTTGATTATAAAGATCCAAAAATAAGAAATTAACAAGAGACTAAAAGTATTAAGGTGCATTGATTTACGGTAAGGAAATTCTATCACACAAATAATCAATAAGATAATAAAAATTCATTTAAAAATACTATAATTAAAGCGTATTAAGTATGAATTACAAATAAACCACCCTTAGTCTTAGCTTAATACAATTGTAACAAAAAACATTGAACCGAAAGAGGCGTGGCTTTTGGTTTGCATTATTTTGGATTTGAATGCTTTTTAATTTCCTATTCTAATTTACCATACAGATGATAAAACTATTATTTATATGTACATGCAAACTTTATTCCGTAAAATATAGTTTATGTTAATTATACAAAATACATAATTTTTATATAAATATTATGTATTATATATAATTATTTATACATTTATATATCTATTAACTTTATATGATATAATTAACAGACTATTTTATTAAAGGAGTAAAAATGAAGTTGCACGATATTGTATGCAATGAGCTTAGAATAAACAGAAGCGAACTTGGAAACATTTTAGGAGTTTCTAAAACAACAATTGATGCTTGGAGTGATCCAAGTAGAATGTCAAAAACGACAGAAATTGCGTTAAAACAAATGTTAGAAAATCACAGACTTAAAGAAATTTTTGAAGCGCAAGCAAATGCTTATAGAAAATTTTTAAAATATGCAAATGAAAATAGTAGTATTGAAATTTCAGACACACACAGGACGCTTATAGATAAGATTCGCTATGTTTTAAAAGAATACAATTTAAATTCTCTAACTGCGGCTAAAAAATTAAAAATTAGCTTTGAAGAACTTGATCGAATAATGTTGCTTGTAAAATATCCAAATTTTGATTTTTTAAGTCACTTTATCGAATCTTTTTTTATTTCGGAAAAGTGGTTGCTTGAAGATTTTGGAAAACCTTTTAGCAGAAATTTTATAGAATCTAAAAACATGGAAAGTTTTACCACTGAGGCAAAAAAATATGAACAAATTTACATTATCCATTGCAATGATAATTCAGAATATACAAAAATCATAGTTAAAAACAATAAAGATTTATTTAGCATATTTGATCAAGATTTTTGCATAGGCAATTTTATCATGGAGAATCAAGAGCAAAAAGGATTGTTCGAATTATATAATTTTTATAATGAAAATCAGCGTAATACTACTTGTTATATCTTCGACAAGGAAGATTATCAAAATATAATCTCAGGAGACTATTTTATAAAAAACTGTTTAAAAAAAGGAAAAATATCTTATCAACTAGAAGATCTATTTGATTTAAATTCAAACAGCAATTTTTATCAAAATTGTAAATTTTACAAGGAATGCGTAGATATTTTAAATAAATTCATAAATTAAAACATAGACATTTTATATAAGAAGCCCACTTGCCTTAGCGAATGGGCGATACATTTAAAATATATTACAAAAGCCAGTCAATCAAGCATAGAGCGTTACAATCACTCAATTGCAAAAATTTATAATAAATAATTTACTTTGTTTTTTTATCTACATTGGAATGTTCTACTTTGGAATGTTCAAGATTGTTTGTCTTGTCTTCATGAGTTATAAAAGAAATGATAAGCATAAAAATAAAAAATAAAACAATATATGTTAAACAGCCTATTTTTTTCTTTTTACCGTTCATTTTTTGATCATTTTCCTTATCTTCTTTTCTTCTTTTTGAAGTTTTTCTGAAAGTAATGAGATCAATCTTTGTTCTAAGTCATTTTCAGATTCTAGTGTAAAAATTATTTTTTTTGATTTAAAAATAAGATCTGTAATTTTTTCTTTCGTTTCAGTTGATAAACTTTTTGAAAAACTGACTTTTTCTATTAATTCGGATATGTTTGAAAAAATATCCGATATCTCAGACATTTTTTTAGAATTATTTTCCGTTAATATATCTGTAATTTCTATTTGACAATTTTGTTCTATAGCAAATTTAAAAGTTTCTTGAGATATATTTAGTTTATTGCATATTTCTTGAAATAGATTTTTAATTTCGCTTAAAACCTTTGAAACAAATTCTTCTCTATCATTATCTCTTTTTGAAGGTTTGTTATTATTAAGATTATAACCTATACCGATTCTAAATCCATTTCCTAAATTTTTACTAAAACCAACAAACATAAATCTTCCTAATAAAATTTTATATAAATAATAAAAGAACTTAATAATATAAAAAACCTTTTATTTCGCTATAATAAAAAATCCGCTTTGAGTTGCAGCTCTAGCGGAAAATTGCAACAAAGGCTAACTATGAAACGACATAGTAAGCGTTTTGTGAGATTATATCTAAATTTTAGGTTTTTTAAGCTTAAAGTTGAAGTATTTTTCTAACAAAACCGCAGGGGCAGAGAAGTCCCTTGCCTTTGTTAGTACATGAAACTACAAATTCTCATTCATTTTTCCAAGTCAAATAAAAAAGAAATCCGTTTCAAAACACAGCTCAATAATCCCAGTCTTAATACTTTTAATTAAATATACAAAGGCAACAAGATTAAGAGAAGTGCGTTCGGTTTATAAGTGATACTTAATAAAAAGCGTGTATAATACATACTCATATCTATTAATTTATATTCCAATTATTAGAGAGTAAGTAATGACTGCAGAAGATATTAAAAGAATTTTTGAAAATAAATTAAATGAGAAAATAAAAAATCAAAAAGTAATATTTATCAAGAATGAAAATGAAAAACCAAAAAATGGCAGCAGTAAAGAAATCGTAGAATTTCTTGAAAGTTTAAAAGATAATACTGTCATGAAAAAAGTAGTAGAAAATACTAGCAATCAAGCAATATCACTTGCGAGAGAATACAAGTATCTATAATTATACAACCTTGTTAAATATAAAAAAGAAATCCGTTTCAAACCCCTAAAAAATAGGCATTTTATAGCAAAAATACTTGCAAAATTTATTAAAATATGGTATAATTTTATTAAAAATATGAATAAGTTATAATTGAAAGGAATAAAGATGGATAAAGCGCACTTAATTATTTATTTAGCAGTGCTTGCATCTATCGTTAGTGTTTTAATAACTTGTTGTCTTTTATATCTAATCAGAGATAGGTTAAGCAAATTGTTTTCTAAAAATACATTATTGAAAATCAAGAAGTTTTTAAAAGAGAATGTTA
>NZ_NXBA01000008.1:0-434 GCF_002383835.1 Campylobacter sp. 107 | reverse complement strand
AGAAAATGCTTATCAAACTTATATGAGCTCTTTTATTATCAATGAAGAATTAAATAACAAAGATAAAACAATCAATAAAAATGAAAACAAAGAAATAAATAAAAATTCAAATCAAGAAAACAATATAAAAGAAAATACAAGCAGTATAATAAAAAACACAAATTTTAACAATGAAACTTCTTTAAAAATAAAACAAAGCAATATCATTATAGATGATACAAAAGAAGATTTTAAGATTGTATCTAATAATGCTATAATAAATAATACTAACTTTAAAGGTAAAAAAATTGCTTAAAATATCAAAAAGAATTTCTATTATAGTTTTTATTGTATTAGTTTTTATCATAATTGCTAGCAATGCTTATAACTTTATCCAAGAAGCTTTACAATTTAAAGAAGCTAATGAAAATAAAGCAAGAGAAAATCTTAGTGCT
>NZ_NXBA01000007.1:0-2949 GCF_002383835.1 Campylobacter sp. 107 | reverse complement strand
TCTTTAAGCAGACTTAGTTCAGGTCTTAGAATCAACTCCGCAGCAGATGATGCTTCAGGGATGGCGATAGCAGATTCTTTGCGTTCACAAGCAGCTACTTTAGGTCAAGCTATAAACAATGGTAATGATGCTATAGGCATCTTACAAACTGCCGATAAGGCTATGGATGAGCAACTTAAAATCTTAGATACAATCAAAACTAAGGCAACTCAAGCAGCTCAAGATGGACAAAGTCTAAAAACAAGAACCATGCTTCAAGCAGATATCAACCGTTTAATGGAAGAACTTGACAATATCGCAAATACTACTTCATTTAACGGTAAACAACTTTTAAGTGGAAATTTTATCAATCAAGAATTTCAAATCGGTGCAAGTTCAAATCAAACTGTAAAAGCTACTATAGGAGCAACCCAGTCTTCTAAGATAGGTTTAACACGCTTTGAAACAGGAGGAAGAATTTCATCTAGTGGCGAAGTGCAATTTACTCTTAAAAATTACAATGGTATAGATGATTTTCAGTTTCAAAAAGTTGTGATTTCAACTTCAGTTGGAACAGGACTTGGAGCTTTAGTAGAAGAGATCAATAAAAATGCTGATAAAACAGGTGTTAGAGCTACTTTTACAGTAGAAACTAGAGGTATATCAGCAGTTAGAGAAGGAACTACTTCAGATGATTTTACTATCAATGGGGTAAAAATTGGTAAAGTAGAATACAAAGATGGTGATGCTAATGGAGCCTTAGTTGCTGCAATTAACTCGGTTAAAGATACCACTGGAGTTGAA
Source organism: Campylobacter sp. 107 (assembly GCF_002383835.1). Classification (NCBI taxonomy): domain Bacteria; kingdom Pseudomonadati; phylum Campylobacterota; class Epsilonproteobacteria; order Campylobacterales; family Campylobacteraceae; genus Campylobacter; species Campylobacter sp. 107. The sequence goes on along the minus strand of NZ_NXBA01000007.1, from coordinate 2,166 downwards.
GCTTCAATCGATGCTAATGGACAACTTTTACTTAGCTCAAGAGAGGGAAGAGGGATTAAAATCGAAGGAAGTATTGGTAGAGGTGCTTTTATCAATCCAAATATGATGGAAAACTATGGCCGCTTGTCTTTAGTTAAAAATGATGGTAAAGATATTTTAGTAAGTGGTACAGGTCTTTCTTTTGCAGGTTTTGGAGCAGATAGTTTTATCTCTCAGGCTTCTGTTTCTTTAAGAGAGTCAAAAGGAAGATTTGATGCTAATATCGCTGATGCTATGGGATTTGGTTCTGCAAACAAAGGAGTTATGTTAGGTGGTTATTCTTCTGTTAGTGCTTATATGAGTAGCCAAGGAAGTGGATTTTCTGCAGGTTCAGGTTATTCTGTAGGTAGCGGTAAAAATTATTCCACAGGTTTTGCGAACGCTATAGCTATTTCAGCTGCTTCGCAACTTTCTGCAGTATATAATGTTTCTGCAGGTTCAGGTTTTTCATCAGGATCAAATCTTTCTCAGTTTGCAACTATGAAAACAACTGCTTTTGGAGTAAAAGATGAAACAGCAGGCGTTACCACACTTAAAGGTGCTATGGCGGTGATGGATATAGCTGAAACAGCCACAACAAATCTTGATCAAATCAGAGCCGACATTGGTTCAGTGCAAAATCAACTTCAAGTGACTATAAACAACATTACCGTAACTCAAGTAAATGTTAAAGCAGCAGAATCAACCATAAGAGATGTAGACTTTGCAAGTGAGAGTGCGAATTTTTCTAAATATAACATCCTTGCGCAATCAGGTTCTTATGCTATGAGTCAGGCTAATGCAGTGCAGCAAAATGTTTTAAAACTTCTTCAATGATTTCTTAGATGCTTTTATGCATCTAAGCTTTTAAAGTGCTTTTTTCTTTTCTAAGAAGTCTTGCAAAGGTAAAATAGCGATTTTAAGTCTTTTATCTTGAGCTTCTAAAAGTTCTATGATATTTTCTATCAAAGCTTCGTGTGCATAAACCCAAGCAAAAAGTTTATTTTGTTTATCAGATTCATCTTTGATATCTTTAAGATATAAAGGCGTTAATATACTTTGTTCATGATGTAAAGTAGGGCCTAAAATTTCTTGCAAAAAGAGATATTTTTTATTTGAAAGTTTTTCTTTGATTTTGTCTATATTTTGGTTTATTTGTTCAAGAGAGAGTTTGTTCTTTCCATGGGTAAGATTGTGAATTTGTTTTTGAACTTTTTTACACTCTTTTTTAAAATTTAAGGATAAATTCATATTTTTTTTGATTTTTTGATAGATTTTTAATCCGAGTTTTACTTGTTCTTTAGTATTTAAAACTTGTAATTTTTTAAATTTTTTATCTTTTTTATTTTCGAGTAAATCTTCGCAAAGTTCTTTAAAAGGTTTTTCTATAGCGCTTTCTATCCTAGCACCTCCTTCAGTGCAATTATAAGTTTTACTTTTGCTAAAAGCAATGAAATTTTCAAAAATTTGTCTAAAAAGTGTCCAAATTTCAGAACTTTGAACTTTTCCATTTCCTCCATAAGCTGTAGTGCTAAATCTATCTAAGTCCCTTTCATAGTCTCCATTATGTAAATTAGCATGGATAAAACCTTGAGAGTGTGTTTGCCCATCTTTGGCATAAGCTAAATCCTGACCTATGAGAATGATGTTTTTATGTCCTAAATTTTCAGCCAGTTCATAAGCCATATGAGATACACTCATACCCGCGTTAATATATCCATAATCGTCTAGCTCCAAGTATCTAGCAAAAGGCTGGCCTTTTATGATTAAAATGTATTTTCTTTGATTTTTTTCAAGATAAGAAATGGTTTTTTTATGCACCAAAGAAGCTACTAGAAAAATGATGTCTTTATCAAAATCTTTAAAATCATTATTAAAACATTTAGCTACTATTTCATCGCGTTCCAACATACAAACATAATCAGGTTTTATACCATGTTTAGCTAAAATAGGATAAGAAGAATCCGCACAAAAAATCGTAGCTTTACTAGCATATTTTTTTAACAAAGGAAGTTGTTTAGTAAGAGATGGTCCTGTAGAAACAATGATAGCTGTATCACCTATACCCTTTCTTTTAGAAAGTAATTCTTTATAACTAGGATGAGTAATCATTTGAGGAAGATTATAAACAAATTGTTCTATACCTTG
>NZ_NXBA01000006.1:0-290 GCF_002383835.1 Campylobacter sp. 107 | reverse complement strand
CAAGTGCAAATGCTGATATCACATCAGAAACAAAAACTCCGCCTAATTTCATAGGCAGACTAGCCACTACCATAATCATAGAAGATGGTTTATATATGGGTTAAATTAAGAAAGGATAGATAATGAGTGAAACTTATGAAATTTATACACCTAATGGATTAACATTAGATGTGGAAAAAGATACCAATAAAATACTCTTTAAAGAAAATGTTAAGCCCACAGGCAATTATACCGAAGAATATTCCAAAGCGGTTTTTAAATCTTATCATATTATGAAAAACTCCCCCTAC
>NZ_NXBA01000005.1:0-2155 GCF_002383835.1 Campylobacter sp. 107 | reverse complement strand
TTATGGTTGATAAAATCAAAGAATGAAGTTAAACCTGTTTGGATAGCTGCAAGTGGGGAGAGGCTTCTGCTGATTAAAAATCTAATCAAGATTAAAGCTATGATTATAGCTATAATACCGACTATAACTTGTTTCATTAAAATGGAATTAACAGCGGAAGTATAGTTACTATCTAAAGTTACAGCACAAATACGATATAATCCATTGGAACTTGTATCGCACATTGTTTCATATTTGATACCTTTATCATCAAATACAGGAAAAAGAATATCTCTCTTATTTAGATCTATATATTCAGGGTTTTCTTTTATGGCGTTAGCAATATTAACGCTTAAAGTGTTTTTTGTTAAAATTCTATCAAGCACTTCGTGAAAAATAATTCTTCCTTCAGAGTCATAAACAGCAGCATAAGTAGTTGATGAGTGTCCTAAAGATAATACATCTTTGGAAAATTTATCTAGATTGTAATCGCCTCCAACGAAAGCTATAAGTTGATTATTTTTATAAATAGGGGAAACATAAGTTATACCAATCTCTTGATCTATAGGGGATTTATATGGTTGAGTTATTGTGATGCCTTTGTTATTTTTTGCTTCTTGATACCAAATTTGTTTTGTAATGTCAAAATTTGATTTTTTATCTAAAATTGTTCCATTTGACAAAAGCATTTTGTTGTTTTTATCAAACGCAATAAAAACAATATCAAAATCAAACGCCTTCTTAAAAGAATCTAGAAGCAGTGAAATATTTTCATCTTCTATTTTTTTAGCACTTTCATATGCTAGAACCTCTATAGCTTTTTGCTTGCTTTTGGAATAGTTTTCAAAAGTTACTTTAACATCATCCATAGTTTTTAATTGATTTTCTTTTAGCAATTCATATGTGTGATTTTTGGCATCAAAGTAACTAACGGTACTTGTGATTGCTAAAATTAATACAACTAAAATTCCAACCCACAGTGTAAGTTTGACTGAAACTCCAACGGATTTGCCTGAATTCATTTTTTGCATTATAACTCCTATATTTATATTTTGGAAATAAAATTATTATTATAGCAGAAATATAGAGAAAGAAATGCATAAAAATGAACTTTTTTACATAAATATTCTTAAAAATTTTAGTATTTTTTATACTTTTTGCCATTTATTAACTTTTTACATATATATAATTATATATTAAGAATTAATAAATGCAATTTACATTTGAACAAATTTTTATCGCAATGCTATTGACTCTTTTTGCAGGTTTTTCTACGGCTATAGGTTCTATAATAGCCTTTTTTTCTAGAAAAGATGATTTAAGGGTGCTTTCTTTAGGGCTTGGTTTTTCAGCTGGAGTAATGATATACATTTCTTTTATGGAAATTTTACCCACTGCTCTTAAAGATTTTAAAAATTATTATAATTCACATTGGGCCGAACTTTTAGGATTGGCTTGTTTTTTTGGTGGGATTTTAATATCTTTATTGATTGATAAATTAATCCCTGAAGATGTTAATCCTCATGATTTTAAAGAAAATTTAAGTGAGTTAAAAATTTGCCCCTTACCTCAAAAAGGACAAAATACTCCAAAATTTCATTCTGGAGAAAAATTACATCAGATTAATACCAAAGCTTTAAAACGCACAGGGATTTTTACGGCTTTGGCTATTGCGATACATAATTTTCCAGAAGGTTTTGCTACTTTTATTTCAAGTCTTGATAATCTTACTTTAGGAATTGCTATAGCTATAGCTGTAGCTATACACAATATCCCGGAAGGTTTGGCTGTAAGTTTGCCAATTTATCATGCTACAGGAGATAAGAAGAAAGCTTTTATTTACTCAACTCTTTCAGGTTTTGCAGAGCCTTTAGGTGCTTTTGTTGGAGCTTTGATTTTATTGCCTTTTATAGGCGATCTTACTTTAGCTATAAGTTTTGCTATAATTGCGGGAATTATGATCTTTATATCCCTTGATGAACTTCTGCCTGCTGCAAAAACTTATGATAAGGCTCATGATAGTTTGTATGGAGTTATAGCGGGAATGATGATAATGGCTTTAAGTTTAAATTTACTTGAATATTGAAAATTATTTTTTGTTTTTAAGTGTTTATTTATAAAATATACAAAATCATAGCATAAATTTTTAAAATTCAAGCCCAAAGAAAGGGCTTGA
>NZ_NXBA01000004.1:0-1751 GCF_002383835.1 Campylobacter sp. 107 | reverse complement strand
TTGGAGAATTAGATCAAGATAATGCCATAAAACAAGATACACCTAGTTATTATTTTTCTCCTAGTAATGAATTCAAATGCAAATCATAAAGGATAAAATAACATATGAAAACAAGCCAAATATATGAAACTTTATAAATATGCTAGAATGTGCTGGACTAGGTATTCTATAAATTTAAATGAGAACATGCTTAAGGAATTTCTAAAATATAAAAACAATAGGATGAAATAATGGATGAAGAACTTTTTTGGAAAAACATTCTTCCAGTAGGACATATTAATGAAGAAACTTTAAAGAGCCAAATTTATATTAATAATATAAATTTTAGCACTTTACAATATGATGAAACAGTTTTACCTACAGAATTAGAGTGTTGTTATAATGAATTTAAATACTATCAAAAAAGCAATAATGAAATAGCAACACTAGGTTGGGCTATTAGCTATCAACTTCAAGTATTGTGGCAAAATAGCCCTAAGATAGATACAATACAAAATTATCATCTCCCCGTAAAACAAAATAAGCCTAATAATCCCCAAGCAGAACAAAGACTAAAAGAAATACAAAATTTCTTACAAAGTAAAGGTATAGAACCTCTTATTTTACATTATACCCCTTATCCAAACAACACACAAACCCAAGAGATGAAAAGACTAAGGCAAAATTCAGAGCGTTTTTCGCGCCATGTAGATAATAAAACAAATGAAGTAAGAGAAGAAAGGCGTTCTATTAAATTTTACACTACGCTAGATTGGGATAAGTTTTATTCTCATTTTCCTATAATAAAAAGACTAAGTAAAAAATTTCATACAAAAGAAGACATATACACTCAAAATTTTACAAAGCAAATAGAAATAATCTTACAAAAAACTCATAATATTTTGATATTAAAAAATTTGCCTCGAGGAGAATATAAATTTGATTTTGCGATCGATATAAAAGAAAATCGAAGCGATAAAAATGAAGAATCTTATATCATCATTAAAGAAAATGATGAAATTTCAAAAGATTATAAACGCATTTTAGACTGTAAGCCCTATGAGCTTGATACTTTAAATTGTCAATATATAGGTGTGGGTGATGATGAGTTTTTCAGACAAATTTGGCAAAATTTAGGTATAAATATTGCAGAGAAATTTAAGGTAGATTTTTCTTATGCTAGACTTGATAAATTTATTTTTGCGACATCGCCATTTGGACTTACTTATAATACATATGAGACTTTAGAGCAAACTTATGATGAACTCATGCAAGATCTATCTCTTTATGCTTGTAGTGGTAAATTTTCTTTTAATTTTGTTCCTTCGAAATTAAGCATTAAAAAAGAAATTCAAGGAGATAGAGAAAAAGTGCTATACCGCGTTGATGAAATGCTTGTTTATGTTTATGATAGCTTTGATTTTTTAGATCAAGGACACGAATTTGATGATGATGGAAATTTTATCAAGCTAGGACAACCTGTTGGGGCTTGGGATTTTAATGAAAAGAGTTTTAGTATTTGGGGTTCTACAAGACAGATGAGAACTTATAGTCCAAAATGGCGCTTGAAGTGCATACCCATACCCAAAATAACCTTTGAAGACATTCTACAATCCCCAAAAACTAAACAATATTATCTTTATAATCAAGATTACCAAGACTATCAAAAATTCACTCCTTATGGTTTGGATTTTAGACTTTATAGTAAGGATTTTATCACTAAGCTTGATTTTAAAGATAAAGCTTATAATGTGCTTTATAATACAGGAGTT
>NZ_NXBA01000003.1:0-443 GCF_002383835.1 Campylobacter sp. 107 | reverse complement strand
TAAAGTTTTTGAAGATTTTTTATTTTTTCTAAATACTCGTTTAGAAGAGGATTTTTTGCAAAATAAAATCAAAAGTCATGATTTTTCACATATTGTTTATTATACATCTTCTTTAATTGGAAACAACTGGGGATTTTCCCATATTTATATTGGAGATCTTTCTAAAAAATTCACATGTAAATTTGATAATTCTAAAACTGCAATAATTTTAAATACAATGAGAAAACTAAATAAAATTACAGATAATGTTACAAGAAGAATTCGTAAAGATTTTTTTTTAGATAATCAAGCTAAAGAGAAGCTAAAAGAAAATATTAATAAAATTTTAGAAAACTTCAACAAGAAGACATTGACAAATCTTAACACTCTACAATCTAAATTAAAAGAATGCACAAATGAATGAGATAGAACTTAACACTCAAAATAAAACCTTAAACGAAACA
>NZ_NXBA01000002.1:0-363 GCF_002383835.1 Campylobacter sp. 107 | reverse complement strand
TTTCTGCTAATTTTTTATTCAATCTTAAAATATCTTCATGAAATCTTTCATAATAATGACTCATCAGTTCTAAAAAATAAATTCTAGAAAATTGAAAGAAAGGTTTAGAAGAACAAAGTTCAGTATAATCTTGAGCTTGCAATTTATCATTTTCCAAAACCATCAATCTTGCACTTTGTAATTCATTTGAAAAATCTAAGATATGAAACATGACCCAAATGATTTCTATATCTTTTTCAAAAACAACAATATGTTGATGATTTTTATTTTGCAATAAAGCTTTAAATAAAATTCCATTTCCAAAACCATAAAAATATAATACAGGATAAAGTAGATATTTATCATTATAAGTGTTTAGCATAG
>NZ_NXBA01000001.1:0-251 GCF_002383835.1 Campylobacter sp. 107 | reverse complement strand
ATATAGCAGATGCTAGTTATGCTATGTTGCAATATGTTTGGGAAAATATAGAGCAAGATGAAAAGAATAATATTTATAAAGCAGATAAACTTACTTTTGGTGATAAATTAAAGCAAGATATTGTTATGAAAAATAGTAAAGGAGAAGATATTGTAAAACCTAAAAATACAAACACAGCTTATGCTTGTGCTATACAAGCTCGTTTTGAACAAAATAAAATAGTTAAAATAGAACCTAAATATTGTATTTCT